>JAEEWY010000129.1 GCA_016291275.1 Methanobrevibacter sp.
CGAAAATAAGACATGATATCAAAAATAATTAGTTTTAATGTTTAATGAAATAAAAAAATTAAAAAACCTAATAAAAAATTTAAGAAAAATAAAATGTTTAAAAAATAAATGATTAAAGAGAATTAGGTTCCTTCTCTCCAATCGGATAAGTAATCTTTTTGACGTTCTGATAAATCGTCAATTTCAATGCCCATAGCCTTAAGCTTTAATCTTGCAACATCATCATCAATGCTGTCAGGAGCCTTTTCAACACTTAAGGATAAGTCATTTTCAACGATGTATTTAGCAGACAATGCTTGAACAGCAAAACTCATATCCATGATTTCTGCTGGGTGTCCTTGACCTCTTGCTGCTGCAAGGTTAACAAGTCTTCCATCTGCTAAAAGATAGATTTTTCTGCCATCTTTCATGGTAAACATTTCAATACTTTCCCTTACCTCTTCACAACTTACAGATTGAGCTTCAAGGTCTTGTCTGTTGATTTCCACATTGAAATGTCCAGAGTTGGATAACATACATCCGTCTTTCATGTACTTGAAGTCATCTCCATGGATAATGTCAATGTTACCGGTTACAGTTACAACAAGGTCAGCTATTTTTACAGCTTCTCTGATTTTCATTACTCTGTAACCATCCATTCTTGCTTCAAGCGCTCTGATTGGGTCAACTTCAGTTACAATTACATTTGCACCAAGTCCTGCAGCACGGGATGCAACTCCACGACCACACCAGCCGTAACCGCATACAACCACATTCTTACCTGCAATCAACATGTTGGTGGTTCCCATAATTGCATCCAATGAGGATTGACCAGTACCATAACGGTTGTCAAATAAGTATTTGGTGTAAGCATCATTTACTGCAATAACTGGGAACTTAAGAGCCCCATCAGCATGCATAGCTTCCAATCTGTGAACACCAGTGGTTGTTTCTTCACAAGCACCTTTGATGTTTGCCAAGAGTTCAGGACGTTTTTCATGAAGGTACATGATCATATCTGCACCATCATCAATGATTACATCTGGCTTGTGGGATAATACATTGTCAATAGCTTCGTAGTATTCCTCATCGGTTTGTTCTCTCCAACCGTAAATATGCAATCCGAGAGCAGCTGCACCTGCTGCTGCATCATCATGGGTTGAAAGAGGGTTACAACCAGTCATAGCCACTTCAGCTCCACCAGCCTTTAAAGTCAAACCTAAATTGACAGTTTTAGGTTCCAAGTGTAAGCATGATCCAATGGTAATTCCTTCAAAAGGTTTTTCTTCTTCAAATTGTTTTTTGATGTGTTCAAGAACAGGCATGTGTTTTTGAACCCATTTGATTTTTCTAATCCCTTCATCAGCAAGGGACATGTCTTTAACATTACTCATAATATCACATGAAAAATTAATTAAATAAAATCAATAATAATCATTATTTTGAAAAATTATAATAAAATAATCACAATAAATAATCATAATATTATTTCAAATCATAATTTTATATCATAATTTTATCATTATTATAATTTTTATCATTATATTTTATTAATTTCAATATAAATATTAATTGTGTTTTTTATAATATAAGATTTACGAAGAAACCAAAAATATATAAAGCATAAAAAACATAACTTTTAATACTGTCTGATGCCGGGGTGGCTCAGCTGGTTAGAGCGCACGGCTCATAGGGTAACTAAGCGTGCTCTGACTTTTTTCCTGGGATACCGTGAGATCGCGGGTTCGAATCCCGCCCCCGGCATCCAATCCCAGGAATCATAACATCATAACTTTTTTTAACTATTTTTATTCAATTCAACAGAATTAGACAATTTAATAAACAATTTTAGACTATTTTTAGACTATTTTTAGACTATTTTTAGACTATTTTTAGACTATTTTTAAACTATTTTTAAACTATTTTTAGACTATTTTTAATAATAACCTATCAAAAAATGATATTAATTAAAAAAACTAATATTAAAATATCTAAAAGATATTATTATTTAGAAATTAATTTCAAGGAATATTAAAAATTTAATAAAATTTTATAGGTTACACAATGAAATATAGAACTTTAGGAAAAACTGGAGAGAAAGTTTCTATCTTAGGATTCGGAGCAATGAGATTGCCTCATTTTAAAGACAATAATCAAATAAATGTCGAAGAGTCCGATAAAATATTGAGTTATGGGATTGAAAATGGAATAAATCTTGTTGATACCGCTTATTCTTATCATGCAAATAATTTATCCGGAAAAGGAAATTGTGAAGAGTATCTTGGAAACTTCTTGTATGAAAATTCATATAGGGATGATATTCTTTTAAGTACAAAGCTTCCTAGTTGGCTCATTAAGTCAAAAGAGGATATGGAGACCATATTTGAACAACAACTAAAGGATTTGAAAACAGATTCAATTGATTTATACATGCTGCATAGCCTCAATGAGGATTATTGGAAAATGTTTAGGGAACTTGATGTCTTTGAATTCATGGATGAGCTCTTAAGCTCCGGCAGAGTAAAGCATATGGGATTTTCAGCTCATACCGAGATGGATTGGATAGTGGATATTGTAGATGACTATGACAAGTTCGAATTTGGCCTTACCCAATTGAACTACCTCGATGAAAGATACCAGTCCGGAAGGGAGGGAGTTGAGTATTTGGCTTCTCATAATTTAGGAACAATGATTATGGAACCTCTTAGAGGTGGAAGACTAGTGCAAAATGTTCCTCAAGACATTATGGAATTATGGGATATGGCTGAAGAAAAGAGAACCCCTCTTGAATGGGCTCTCCAATACCTTTGGAATATGGAAGAAGTGAACACAGTCCTTAGTGGAATGAACAGCATAGAACAGGTAAAGGAGAACATTGAAATAGCCAACAGGTCAGAAATAAACTCCATCAGTGCAAATGACTTGGATATTATTCATGAGGTTGCTTGGGAATACAAGCAAAGAAGAGGAAATGACTGCACAGGTTGCGGCTACTGCATGCCATGCCCTAATGGAGTGGATGTTGCAGGATGCTTTAGGGAATACAATGTGGCTAAAATGCTAAATGATCCTGCAGGAAGTGCAATGCATTATTTCTCACTTGATAACGGTACAAGAGCAGACAGCTGCATTCATTGCGATGACTGCTTAAACCATTGCACTCAAATGATTAATATCTCTGAAGATTTAAAGAAAGTGGAAGAGTTCTTTGGTAAAAAATACACTTATTTCTAATAATTAAAAAAGTGATCATAAAAAATAACAATTGTTATATACAATAAGATTTAATATAAAACTAGGGATTCAAAAAGATATAAAAATATAAAAGATAATTGATAATATATTATTAGATGTGAAAAGGTGGAAATATGCCAGAAAGATATAAAGGATTTGGATACTGGGATATAGCAACTCGTCAAATGGGTATTGTAACAAAAAGCCAACAAACAAGATTTAAAGATGCTAAAATAGGTGTAGTTGGTTGTGGAGGCATAGGGGGAGAGACTATCCTTATGCTTGCACGTATGGGACTTGGAGATTTGACAATAATAGACAAGGATGCATATGATCTGTCAAACTTAAACAGACAAGCAATCTCCAGTTTAGAGACCATAGGTGTGGATAAATCCATTGCAACAAAGGAAAGAGTCAGGATAACAAACCCTTATACTAAAGTAAATGTTTTCAATGAAGAATTGAATGCAGATAATGTTGAGGAAGTCTTTGGCGATAGGGATATAATAATAGATGCCTTGGATAACCTGTACACAAGAATCATCGTAAGCAGATTTGCTAGAGAAAATGATATCCCATTTGTTCATGGAGCTATCCATGGAACACAAGGCCAAGTAAGCGTATTCACTAAAGACACCCCCTCATATGAGGAATTGTTCTCCCTCCCATCCCTTGGAAAGGAATTGGGAGAGGAAACCAAAAAGGAAATATCAAAATTAACCAAAGGAGTGCCTCCAGTAATTGGACCAGTTCCGAATATTGTTGGATGTTTAGAAGCATTTGAAGCTTATAAATTAGTAACTGGAATTGGAGAAGTTAACTACGCTCCAAAAATACTTAATTTTGATTTGCTCAACTTAGAATCTTTTAAAGTTTTGGAATTATAACAATTCTAAAACTACAACTTTTTTTACTGATTTTAGAGAAAATTCCCAATGATTTTTTAATAATTTTTGCTATTTTTAAAACTATTCTTATCAAAATTTTATAAAAAAATGTATTAAAATATATTTTTGTTCAATTTTTTATAATAAAAATAAACTATTTTTAAAATTTTAATAAAATATTAGATATTCTAATGAAAAATATTAAAA
>JAEEWY010000130.1 GCA_016291275.1 Methanobrevibacter sp.
CATGGACGCTTATTATTAGGATATGATTATTCAAGGAAAATTAAAATAAAGCTAATTATTGCACTGATCAACAGCAGCAAAAATTTTAATGTCAATTCCATAAACACCACCTCCTAAAATTTGACTTGCTTGTAAATTTTTTAGGTGGCGAAACCTAAAGATATTTTAGACTTTAAAATTAATAAAACTTTCTAAAAATGCTTTAATTTCAAAATTAGGGCAATTTTATGATTTAAAATCAATTTATAAGACAATTATAATCATTTATTAAAATTAAAGCAATTTTATAAAATAAAAATAATATTCTAATTAAATTATAATATTAAAAAAATAGTAAAAAATAGTCTAAAAATTGAAAATAATAATAAAAAAGAAAAAAAGAAGAAATTAAAACTATAATAAAGTTTTAATTAAGTCACTAGCTCTGACGAGTCCAACGAGCTCTCCTTCAATTCCTAAAACAGGTAATTGCTCTACATCAAGAGATCTCATTTTTTCAGCACATACAGAGACTTTAGTTTTGGTGTTTGCAGTTACAACATCCTTGATTGCAACATCCTTGAACACTTTGTCTGTGAATTTGAGATGGTTTTTCTCAATGTACAATACAGAAGTACTGTCCCAAGACCATTTGTCTCCTTCAGTACCTACAGAAGAGCTGTGTTC
This sequence comes from Methanobrevibacter sp., assembly GCA_016291275.1. GTDB lineage: Archaea > Methanobacteriota > Methanobacteria > Methanobacteriales > Methanobacteriaceae > Methanobrevibacter. The sequence continues at coordinate 667 of JAEEWY010000130.1, forward strand.
AGTTCTTTCAGAGATGATTTCACTTTCAGCAATGAAATCGGTTTCAGTTAAAATACCGGTCATTCTGTTGTTGGAGTTTAATCCGATTACAGATTTCAATCCAAAGAATTTCATTACTTCAAATGCAACATTCAATGGAGTTTCATCCCAAGTTGCAGGAATGGTTGTAATCATATAATCTTCTACAGGGTCCTTGATTCCCATGTCTGCAATAGCTAAAGCTACAATATCAAAAGAAGTTACAATTCCAACTAATTCATCTTCATCATTAACGACAGGAATTCTTCTGATGTTGTTTTCCACCATCTTTTCTGCAACGGTCTTCAATTCATCATCCATTTTTGCTGTGATCAAATCTCTGGTCATCAACATAGCAATTTGTTCTTCATCAGGATTGGTGATCATATCAGAACGAGTTAATATCCCGACTAATTTGTTAGTATCATTTTTAATAACAGGCACTACAGATACGTCCTCTTTTTTCATGATTCTTAAAGCATCTTCTCTGCTTCCAGGAACGGTTACATGAATAACATCTGTAGAAGCTACATCTTTTACTTTCATAAGTAACACCTAATTGATTTTTAAATAAGATTAAAACAAGTATTGTGATAATTTCAATTCATTTTATTTTCTTATCTTTTCACACCTAATTATCACATACCGAAATAATTTTTGTTATAAGTTTTTAACAAAAAGTAGTATTCTTATTATACATTTGTTAATTTATTGTTTATCATTTAAATAATTTTAGTATAAAATGGAAAAAATTAGTGATAAAAAAATTAACTTAGTTGATTATCAAATAATTTTATGAAAAAATTAGAAATTATTGTAAAAAATATTTTGAAAAATGGGCAAAAATAAAATCCAAATCACAGTGCTTGAATGGGAAATGAGAAAATAAAAAATAAAAAAATAGTTATAATAAACTGTCAAAATTCTCTTGAGCGTTCTTATAGAACTTAGCCAATTCCAATCCATTTACAAAGATATGGCTAACTGTTATGGATACAGTCATCTCATAATTCTCATTGACCTTTCCCCAAGTGATTAAAGGTTGGATTGCATTTCCCGCAGCAGTTGCATTGGTGATTGAATCGAAATCAACCCAAGGGATGCATGAAAAATTAGCAATGTTTATCTTATCCCTTTCCATTGTATCCACATCAAATGCCTTATCAACTCCTTCCAAAACATTAAGCTGATAATCCACAACATAATCATGCCATTTTAGAATGTTATAGAATCTTTGAGGACCTTCTATCCTTATTTCCTTAAAGACTGTCTCCTCTTTATCCATTATTGGGCAAACGGCATCCAAGGATTCAAATTCAATGACCTTGCCATCAATGATCCTTCTTCTCATTTGAGGAATATCATTCAATGCATTCATCAATGCTCCAAGTGACATGACAAAAAAGGACAAGTCCTGCTCCTTTGATTTAATCCACAAGTTTTCAACATTGACCCTTGCAGACATGGTGTATCTTGAGGACAGGAAGTTAATGAATGGGTTGTTTTCCAAGTCAAATTCTATTTCCTTCATTTGAAACTCCCATTCAATGCAATCAATGAACAACTAAGACAGAACATTTTGCAGACTTGACGACCTTTTCAGCTACACTGCCCATCAAGAACTTGTCAATTCCGCTCTTTCCTGAACTTCCCATAACAACAAGGTCAATGTCTTCCTCATCAATGGTTTCGAGAATTACCCTTGCAGGAGAACCTTCCTTAACCAATGTTCTAATCTTCACATCCACTCCACATTCATCCCTAAGCCTTTCCACCTTCTTAAGGTTCTTTTCATTCTCTTCCTTAAGCAATCTGTTCACTTCAGAGATAGTATCGGTATCTGGAAGACCTATTGAAAAAGAGTTTTCAATTACGCTTAAAGCGATTATTTCAGCATTGTTTGTAGCTGCAATTGATAATGCATGCTTTTCAGATATGTCTGAGTATTTTGAGCCATCTGTTGGCAATAAGATCTTTTTATATAATTGTTCACTCATTTTATCACAAGCTTAGCTTTTATAAAAATTAAATTAAAATTTTTAGCTTTAGATTAATCATCTAAATTTGTCTAATTTTATTAGAATATCTTTACAATATCATTTACTTCAGTTCTATTAATCAAACTAAGATATGGATTGTTTGACTTTTGATTTATGATCATGAATTCAGCATTTTGACCTTCACCAATATATGATTTATTGATTTTTGAAGATAATGAACTGTCTACACATACATTTGTTGTTGCCATTTTCAACACTTCAACAGGTGCTATGTAATTCTTAGAGAAACCTTTCATTATCTTTAATGTAAATTCCATTTCTCTAAATAGATTAGGCCTATTTATCATTATATTGTCACTTCCAATCAAAGGCTTAACTCCTGTTTTTAGAATATCAAAAAGTGGAATTATTCCAACACTCAATGCACCATTTGATCTTGGACATATAGTGAGAGAACTGTTTGATTTTGATAGAAGTTCAATATCATCATTCTTTGGATTGGTCATATGGACAACCTGATTGAATTCAGCTTCAAATGCTCTTTGAGGTTCTGTTTTACCAGTTTTTTCAAGAGATGTGAATTGATTGCTTTCACTTTCAGCTACATGAATAGAAGATATCTTTCCTGCTGCTTCACATTTTTCACAGATTATTTCAGCAACTGTAGTATCAATTTCACCAAAACCGCTTAATCCAATACCATCAGCATGCTTTAGAAGCTTTCTGATAGCAACCTTGACCTGATGATAATTAGGGTCTTCGCCATAGAATGAGCTGTCTCTTCCAAGGATTATTGGAGTTATTGGAATGTCCTTTGATGCCTCTTTTATAAGCTTGACTCCTTCAAGGCCACCTTCACGGTAATCAATGAAATGGCTGATTCCGAAATTGTACATATCCCACATTGATCCTCTCATTGCTTCAATGAGCTCATCATCACTTGCAGATTCCAATGCAAGATGCTTTATTCCATGAGGTGGCTTTACAACCTCATCAAGGCTTAAGCCATCTCCTTCATCCTTTATGATGGAATCTCCAATATGTGTATGGGCATTTATGAATCTTGGGCATACAATCTTATCAGATGCATCTATGATTTCCCCTTCCTTTGCATCCTTGGAGATTTCTATGATATTGCCTTCATCATCAATGACAATGTTTTCCTTAACAGGAATTAAATCAATGCCTTTTAGGATTAATCCATTTGCTATAGTTTTCATTATTAATAATTATAAAATAAGTTTTATTTATTTTTATTTAAAAAACATTAGAAAAAATATAAAAAGCTTAACATGCTATTATTTAAAAAAATTTAGAAAGAATATTAAATAATTAAAACATATGATTAATTAACTTAAAGATATTTGGGATGTGAAATCATGGAAACAATTAGTGAATTTAAAGGATTGAATGGGAACATTGTAGCATTTAAGGAAGCAGTCGGAGATGTGGAAAAGGTCACTTTCCTAGGAACTCCTGGTGTTTGCACTCCTTTTGCAGCTTTATTTTCATATGCCATAAGAAATAAGGAATCACATTTTATAAGTGGAACTGACATTGAAAAGTGTCATCAGTTTGAATTCA
>JAEEWY010000131.1 GCA_016291275.1 Methanobrevibacter sp.
TTAAATTTATAATATTTTATTATTTTTTATTTTTTAAACTTAATTTAAACTTATTTTAAAGCTATTTAAAATCATTTTTAACTTATTTAAAAAAAGAATTTAATTTTAAAAGGTTATAAATTAAGAAAATAAGTGTAATTAAAAAAAAGATTATTAATTAAAATAAAAAATTAAATAAAAAAAAGAAATTTATAGGAAAATACTTAGAAAGTATTGTTTCCTACTTCAATTTTATCAATGACTTTTTGTCCGTCTTCAGCCATTTGAGAGAATGTAGCAATGGTTTCTTGCATTTGTGGAAGTGCTTGGTTTTTGTAATTGCTTACATCTTCAATTGCAGCTAAAGCATCTGCAAAGGATGCCTTAAGGACTTCAGGGGAAATCATTGTTTCCATGCTTTGCTTTTGAATCTCGTTTCCTTGCTCTCTAAGCATTCTGGAAGTGGATTCAATTACCTGTTCAGTTGTTTCATTCAATGTTTTGATCTTATCGATAACGATTTTTTGGTTGTATAATGCACTTGCAACCATTACACCGTTTCTAAGTGCAGTTACAGTTACGTTTTTAGCACGGGTTACTCCTCTGATTAATTCCTTGTTGTTTCTTCTTACAACATTCAAGGAGATGATTCCTTGTTCGTTTACAACAATCATTTGTTGCATGTCCATGATTCTTTGTCTAAGTGGGAATAATACCTCTTCACGTACAAAGTCAATTTTATATTGGTCTACACCTTCAATTTCAGCTTGACGGATTTGCTGTTCAATGGAAGCATCCATCTGTTTACCTAACTCAATGTCAGTCATGAGCTTTTTGGTCAATTCTCTTAAATATGATTCTTCAGCAAGAAGAGTGGTGTTGTCATTTTGCAATACTCTGCTGCTTTCATCAAGGGATTTGAGAATGTTAGAGATAGCTTCATCAGCTTTTTCATATTTAGCAAAATAATTTCTTACAGGTCTTAAGAGTTTACCTAATATTCCAGATTGTCCAAATTCAATTGCACTAGGGTCTAAGTTTCTGATTTCTCTGTCTAATTCCTCTAGTTTTTCACCAACATTTGCTGCTTCATCCCCACCTTTTGCAATATCTACAAAACGAGTGGTCAAGAGATTGTTCTTGTTTGCAGATCTGTTGATTGCATTGAGACCAAAGTCATCCAATGGTTTCAAGATGTTTTCTCTTGCAGCAACATCATCAAAATTAGCTTCAAAGATAGCAGAAGCATTATCATCTGCTTGCTTTTTGATTGCTGGATTTGCAATTTTTTCTTCTTCTTCCTTGAGACTCTTGTCTACTTCTTCTTTAATTTCATTAACATTAAGTGAAAATTCAGACATTATATCACCCTTAATCTTATACACAAAATTAAAAATTCAATGTGTCATATAATTTTATGACATATCTTACTTATAAAGCTTTGCATTTTTGAAGTAAAAATTATAAAAAATATATAAAAAATAGTTTAAATTGTAGTTTAAAAATAGTTAAAAAGGAATATTAATCATAATCCTTTACAGAATCAATCAAATCATTCATTTCCTTAATCAAATTGTCTATTTCTTCATTTGAACCATCGTCACCATTGCTAATGCTGATAATGAGTTCACTTTGAAGATCATTCATTTTAGCTACAATGGATTGCAATGTGCTTATCTTTTCCTTAAGTGCCTCAGCTATTTTTTCTGAATATTCATCAGATAGATTAATCATATTCTCAGCGGATTCCGCTTCCTTAAAGAAATTCACTCTGCAAACATCAACTTCTCCCCGGAATCTGCCATAAGTCATTTGTCCATTAGGGAATTTCTTTTCAAGGAGTTCTAAAACCTTTTCTTCCTTGGTTTCATAAGTTTTCTTTAGCTCTTCAACTTGCTTTTTATAATATGAATAATTCTTGGAAGTAGTATTTGATGTAGTGGTAGTTGTAGTGCTTGTTGTATTACTTGTTGTAGTATTGAAAGTATTATTTGGCTTTACATCAGCTTCATCCAATTTCTTACCGCAATTTGGACAGAAATGATCCTCTGGGAATAACTTGAATCCACAATAAATACAAAAATTGTCTTTTGCCATGATATCACTTTTTATTTTTACTACCAAATAATAATTCAAATTTCACTAATTTTACAAGTTGAATTTACTATTAATTTAATTAAAATAATGATTGATTAAATCAATTGTTAATAAATTACTATCAATAATATTAATAGTATCTTTATTTTAAATAGTTGTTGATTGTTACTAATACTTTGTTAATTTTTAAATATATATCTATGTGTTAAATTACACAAATTTAATCAATTTTCAATAAGTTTACTTTCTTAATGCTTATAGTTATTAATCAAAAGCAATATAATAGAATATATAAATTATATTAACATAGTTATATTTAAAAATATGGAGAAAATATCATGACAAGAAAATATGGAGACAGAACTTTAGAAGTGCATGCAGGCCAGGAAGAGGCAGATCCATTCACTGGCGCAAGAGCAGTTCCTATTTATCAAACCAGTTCATATGTATTTGAAAGTGCTGAATATGCAGCTAATATATTTGCTCTAAAAGAGCCAGGTAACATTTATACAAGATTAAACAACCCAACCAATGAAGTTTTTGAAAAAAGAGTTGCAGCTATTGAAGGTGGTGTAGGTGCATTGTCACAAGCCAGTGGTATGGCAGCAATCACCCTTGCTATCTTGAATTTAGCTCAATGCGGAGATGAAATCGTCTCCGGTAACAACCTTTACGGTGGAACATACAACTTATTCAAGAATACATTGAATAAATTCGGAATAAAAGTCAATTTTGTAGACTCTCAAGATACACAGGCTTTTGAAGATGCCATTACAGACAAGACAAAAGCATTATACTGCGAATCAATCGGTAACCCAAAACTTGATGTTCCTGACTTTGAAGTGTTAGCAGATATCGCTCATAGACATGGAATTCCTTTAATAGTTGATAATACATCTGCTATCGGTATGGTAAAGCCTATTGAGCATGGAGCAGATATTGTTGTTCACTCTGCAACTAAAATCATTGGAGGACACGGTACTTCCTTAGGTGGAACAATTGTCGATTCAGGTAACTTTGACTGGACAAACGGCAAGTTCCCAGAGTTTACAGAACCTGATGACAGTTATCATGGCCTTGTTTATGTAGATGCATTCGGTGAAGCAGCTTACATTACCAAAGCACGTGTGCAAATGATGAGAGATTTAGGTACATGCATTAGCCCATTCAATTCATTCTTGCTTCTTCAAGGACTTGAAACAATGTCCTTAAGAGTCAAGCAACACACTGAAAACGCTCTTGAAGTGGCTAAATTCCTTGATCAACACGAACTTGTATCCTGGGTAAACTATCCTGGACTTGAAGACAATCCTAACCATGAGATCGCTAAGAAATACCTCAATGGAAAATACGGTTGTGTACTTGGATTCGGTATTAAAGGTGGAATAGAAGAAGGTAAGAAGTTCATTGAAAACGTAGAGCTATTGTCTCACCTTGCAAATATCTGTGATGCTAAAACATTAGTAGTGCATCCAGCTTCCACTACACATTCCACAATGTCACCAGAGGAACAGATTGACAGTGGAGTTACTCCAGACTTCATCAGAATGTCTGTAGGAATTGAAAATGTGGAAGACATCATAGCAGATATCGATCAAGCTTTAAGGAAAGCTGTTGAATAAATAAAAATAGTAAATAGAGGATAAAACCTCTTTAAAAAATAGTTTTTTCTTTTTTTCTTTTATTAAATTAGCAATATAATTATCTAATCATCATCAGTAAAATCAGCAAAGATACACTGTTCTTGATTTTCAGGTTGAATTACAAGGACGGCTTTTTGTTTCCTTGCTATTTCAAAAGCATCTTCGAGATTGCATGGTATCCTATGATGGTCATCAGGATTGGAAATCATGCCATCAATCCATTCTAAACAATTGCCATCTTCACACCATGTATATTCATTAAACAACAATTCTTTTTTAATAACCATAGGATCTGACATATTATCCAAACCTTTTATAATTTTAATATAATTGGGGTCCAGTATACTCATTCTCTTCTGTATACACTCTTATCAATGTATCTACAGTGTCCTCATACATCAATCTATAACCTATAGCACCACCAAACTTGCTTTCAAGATTATTGAGTGCCTTATTTGCTCCTGGACTGCAGTTATTTATAATGTACCACCTTCCATGAGGAGTGTAAATGAATAGTTC
>JAEEWY010000132.1 GCA_016291275.1 Methanobrevibacter sp.
CTGATAATGCTGAAGTCTACTATGAAAAGGCAAAGAAAGCCAAACGAAAAATAAAAGGTGCATTAATAGCTATTGAAAACACTAAAAGGCAACTTGCAGATATGGAAGCCAAAAAGGAAAAGGCCATGTCAAATATCATGGTTCCACAGAAGAGAGTCAAGAAGAATCTCAAGTGGTATGAGAAATTGAGATGGTTTGTATCAAGTGATGGAATTTTAGTTGTTTGCGGTAGAGATGCAGGTACCAATGAAGCGGTTGTAAAGAAATATTTAGAACAAAATGATATTTATTTGCATGCAGATATACATGGTGCTCCATCAGTTGTAGCAAAAGTTCAATCCGATTCATTAAATGACAATTTGCTTAAAGAATTAGGTGAGTTCTCAGCTTCCTTTTCAAGTGCTTGGTCGAAAAACTTCACATCTCAAGACGTCTATTGGGTAGAGCCAGACCAAGTTTCAAAGACCCCAGTTTCAGGAGAGTTTGTGCCAAAAGGTGCATTTATCATTCGTGGACATAGAAACTATATTAGGGGAGCAAAACTTGAAATATCAATAGGCATTGTTGAGTATGATGGTGAAAAGCGAATAATGGCTGGACCAAGTGATGCAATGAAACATCATACAAATAAATTTGTAACCATAAAACCGGGCTTTACCAAAAAGGAAAAAATAGCTAAGGAAATATTATCCAGAATCAATGAAGATAATCTATTGAGTCTAGATGATGTTGTAAGGGTATTGCCTAGTGGAAAATGTGATTTTGTTTAAATCCATTTTCTATTCTTTTTTTAAAAAACTCTAAAAAAATTAAAATATTCAAATTATTCTTTTTTTAAAAAATAGTTAAAAATAGTAAAAAATAGTAAAAAAATTAAATATTCAAACTTCTTAAGTTTGAATTATTCTTCTTTTTCAAAATCAGGTTTGTAGTATTCCAATGGATTCATGACTACAACATCAACCTTTGGATGAAGCTGATTTACAAAATTGGAAAATACTGCAGGATCCTGTTCAATTACTGGGAAAGTGTTGTAATGCATAGGAATTACAACCTTTGGAGCTAACCACATAGCTGCAAGTGCCCCTTCAAATGGACCCATAGTGAATTTATCTCCAATAGGAACCATTGCAATATCCGGCTTATAGATTCTTCCTATGACATTTTCCATATCAGAGAACAGTCCAGTGTCTCCTGCATGGAATACTTTTGTTCCATCCTCAAAAGTGAATAGGAAACTTCCAGGGTCACCAGCAGGACGGATTTCTTCAGTGAAATCAATAGAAGAGGAGTGTTTTGCATCTAGCATAGTGATTTTAATTCCTTGAATAGAAACAGACCCACCAGTGTTCATGCTGACACAGTCAAATCCTTGCTCACCTAAGAATAAAGAGATTTCATGGTTTGCAACAAGAGTTGCATTTGTATTGTTAGCTATTTCCATTGCATCTCCAAAATGGTCAGAGTGACCATGAGTTATGCATATGATGTTTGCTTCCAATTCCTCAACAGGAAGAGGGCAAGCAGGATTATTGCTAATAAATGGGTCAACCAATATCTTTACTCCTTCATCACTGATCAATTCAAATGCAGAATGACCTAACCATCTAATTTCCATAATTTCACCTTTTCAATATCATTAGTCAATAAAAGTAAAAAATTAATTTTAATTATTGTTTTCAACAAGTGAACCAATATCCAAATCATTAGCTAATTTCCAGGAGGATTCGAATAATACCTTGATGTTTTTCACTGATTCCTCATCATCATAAACTGCACCATATTCGAAATCATCCTCATCTATACTGTTGGATATCAATAATGCATGGGATGTGTCTCCAATCAAGTTAAATGATTCTACAGAAGCTAAAGTCTTGATTTCAACTCCTTTCTTAATGAGGGAGCTTAATAAAAGAACATAAGAAATATCCTCTAAATCAAATTCCTCAATGATAACTCTTGATTTGATTTTTGTAAGGCTTGAAAGGAATCTGTCACCCATATCCTTAATGGTTGGAGCTTCCAGTAAAATCTCTTCTTTGGAATGACTTGCAACCTCTTCAAAAGCTTCCTGTGAAGTTAAGATTCCCTTTTCACAAATGACATAACTGTTCAATAGTTTTGGAATAGGAATTGATTCCGGATTGTTAGGGTCAATTGTAATTGTATCATCAGGAGTGCCTGCTATTTCAGAAACAGGTGCAACTGGAAGTTCCTCTGCCACAGCTGGTTCGTGGACTTTTGGAACAGGTCTTGGAATTTCCTCAACCTTAGCTTTAGGTTTTGGAGCCTCAACAATGGAAGATTTCTTATGAGGTCTGGATAAGTTAGCGCTAGCATCTTTCTTAGAAGCTATTGGATTTGTAGAAGCAATGGATGTTGGTCTTGGCAAGTTTTCAACATCAATAGCTGAATCAGGAGTTATATATCCTAAATCATCAGTAACGTTAGCATCAGCTGTGGAATCCTCTTCAATAGGTTCCTCTACATAATCCTCGTAGACTATGCCATGTTCCTCCCTATAACCTTCATCTGCATAGATAGGGGTTATGGAATCATCATCACTGGATTCATCATAAATCACATTATTGTAAAGAGTGTTTCCAGATTGGGACAAATTATAAACCGGTTCTTCTTGTGGATCTAAATCTATCTCATCAATTGGCATGATGATTTCTTCATCCATGGTTTTAGGCATTAGGCTGTAGCTTTCATCTGATACATCGTTGTCATAAACTGTTTCAGCTTCGCCAACACTTGCCAAAGCCTTTGAAATCTCAAGTGACCTTTTAGGAGCATCAGCAAGATTAATTGTTTCCTTGGATTTCCTTTTTGGCCTGCGAGTAACTCTCATAGGCTTTTCATAATTAGGTGTGAAGTAGACAGTATCCGGATTGGATTCCTCTTTATCTTCTAAATAACCATAACTTCTTTTTTTAGGATTGCTAGACTTTCTAATAGATGGGAGTTTGAATTTAGGCTTTTCTTCATTTACTGGTTTAGTCTTGAGAACCTGTTTGGATTGATCAACTGGTTCGCTGAATCTTGTCTTGGTTTCTGCTTGTTGACTGTTATTTAAGTACTCATCAAGAGTCATTGAAGGTGAATCATCATGACGTTTTAGAATTGATTTGGATTTTTGATTGGAATTGGAACTTCCATCCAATTTGGAATTAACTAAATCCTCGACCTCTTTAGCACTTTCCATTACACGTGAAAAAGTGTCGTTTTTAGATCTTTGATTCAATCTATTGCGTCTTGAGTTTCTATTCAAGCTTCTTGAATCTAAAATTCTTAAGATAAATGCTGGAAGTAACTTGTATAAACCGAAAATGGTGATTAAAACACCTATGATTAGAATTAAATCTATTAGACGATAAACGATACTTCCATAAACAAGAACTAAACCAATGACTGTTAATAAAATACCAGTAAATATATCTAACGAATCTGCCAATTAACCCACCTAAAAATATCAAATAATAATCAAAAAATGGTTAAATTAAGCCTATAATAAAAAATTAACCATTATTAATATTTATATATAATATTAATCATTTATATAATTTTGTTTTTAATTAATAAAAAAAGGCCTAAAAATTAGTAAAAAAACTAAATTATAATAAAAAATCGATTAAAATAAAAAATCTGTGATAAATTCATAGTCTAAAATAAATAAAAACAAAATTAAATAAAATTTAAGAGAATAGGCAATTTATATGAAGATTGTAAAATTCAAAAATGATTATAATATTTTAAAATAAATAAAAAAGACAATATGAATGTTAAATTTATTTTAAAAAGTAAATTATACTTTATTTGTAATATTAACCTCAAATTGTTTCCTAAATTAGAAAAAAAGACAATATTTAAATAATAAGTCATTAAGATTATTTAACAAAATGAGGTGAAATAATGATTTTTGAAAAATATAAAAATGAAATTGGCACAAGCATAAGTGAAAGCATAAAAGATAATTTTAAATCAAGCATCAAAGCTATTTCAAAGGATAATAGAGGCCAAGGAGCTGCAGAGTATATTCTGTTATTTGGAGGAGTTATTGTAATAGCTTTAGCAGGACTGTTGATTTACAGATCCTACTTCAGCAATAATGCTAGCGGATTGAATGCAACACAGGATATAAGTTCCATTAGAAACAATGTAAGCATTTATTGAATTGCATGAATTTAATTTATGATCTTTAAATGGTAAAATATAATGAGAGAACTAGAAT
>JAEEWY010000133.1 GCA_016291275.1 Methanobrevibacter sp.
CCCTAACTACCTTTATAAGCATATCTGCTGGCATTCTTCCACTATAACATACATAACATTTGGATAAGTCATATCCTGCCTTAGCTGCTGCACCGATTACCTTATCAACTGCCACATGACGGCTTACATCTTCACGGGTAATGAACTGGTCCCCATAAACCAATTGTGCAACATGAACACTACCAGTCTCTTGCCAAATTTCCGCTTTAGCTGTGAGCCTTTTCATGTTTTCAATAATTTCAGTTGCATTTACTACCAAGTCAGATTCTATCGGTTCAATTGATTTAAGTTCAGTTCTCCATCCTCCCGCACTATCAGACATTACCCCTTGATATTCCAAAAGTCTGCAGGCACAGGCATGTTTAGCTCCGCCTTCCTTTTCCTGAACCAAATCATCACTTTCAAGGTCAATTTCCGGAGTGTGCATATGGACAGTTTTGATGATTACCTTCTTGTCATCAACTTCAATGCTCTCAATCTCATCAACAGATTTTACCAATCCATCACCTAAGCAATATCCGACGGCGAAATCATCCAAATCTGCAGGATATGTGGAAAATTTACGTGGCTGGAGGAAGTCTATATAGAAATATATGTTTTCATCCTCAACAGTTTCTTCCTCAACATGCTCATACTTTCCATTTTCCCATCTGATTGCAGGGATTTTCTTAATGAACTCCATATTCCTCACCTTAAACAAATAAAATATAAATAATTATCTTAATTTCAGTTATTTTTTATTCTCAATATAATTTATAACAATAGTTATATTTATAATTTTATATTAAATCTTATTTAAAATGTCGAATGTTTCCTCTGCCTCTCTTTCACTTGCAATTCCAACAGTGACCATATCGGCAAAATCCAATGTATTCAGGAAATTGAAAGCCTCCTCCGGTCTTTGGATTCCAACAGCAAGAATCTTATTGATGATAATCTTCTTATCAATTTTATCAAGCATTCCTTTCAATTCATCCTGCTTATCAGACCTGAAATCTGGAATGTCCATCATGTATCCCAGCTTGTTTACTGGAATCATGTAGAAGTCAAAAAGGCTTTTATCTTCAAGAATAGGGGAATCAATTAGTTCTTCACTTGTTTTAAATGGGAAAGATGTGATTATTCCAGAAGGAATTCCTGTATCATTGATTGCATCCAATATCTCAGTTATGAAATCCCAATCATAGGTATCAACCAAGAACTCATCAACAAGCATCACAGAGTTATCAAACTGTGCCAAATTTTCAATGTCTTCCTTCCAAGTAGCTTCCATCTTTGCCTGTTCATAATTAGGGAAAACATAATCCATTTCTGTCTTTCCTATTGTTGAAACTGATTGCATTTCAACTCCATTGTCACAAGCTATTTTGAATGCCTTCAAGAGATTTTTCTTGTTTGCCAAGTTGATGGACCTTACTCCACATTCATAGGACTTTTCGATTATCTTGCTAACATTGTTTGGGTTTCTAAGCAAGTCCAAGTTGTATAAACGAGTCCTATGACCAAAATAGGCATCAGCTAAAAACGGGGCATTTCCCAAAACTACACGAGGGATTGATTTTCCTTTAAATTCTAAATCTTCATTAAAAATAATAAACACGACCTAATTAAATTGAATAAAAATTTCTATTAATATATGATTTCCTAATTCCAAAATAAATTTAAATCTAAATAAAAATTTAATTAAAATAATTATTATATTTATCGAAAAATAGCTAAAAAAATGAGGAAATAGAAAAAATAAAAAATAAGTAAATTTATTTTAAAAAAAATGAAACTTATTCATTTAATATTCTTTCAACATCTTCCTTGTGTTCAAACAATACACAGCCACCTTCATGATCATCCAAAAGGATGCCGCCATCACGAAGAGACCTGAACAATTTGGAATCCAATGCTTCAAGAAGAGATGAATCTCTAACATTAATATCAGAATAAGGTGAAGCAGGACAAGGTTCAGCACCACCATGGGAATTGATATGGAAAAATCCTCTTCCTGCTGCTAAACAGCCTCCAGAGGTCTTTTCATCTCCAGGGAATGATAAGAACAGCATATCATCATACTCTTTTCTGAGAAGTTCAAGCTCATCCAATAGTAAATCTCTCTCATCATCACCAGGAGCAAGTTCTATTGTTTCCTCATTTACTGGAACGTATTCAATGAAAAATATCACTTTGCATCCAAAATCCCTTAACTGATTTATATATCCTCTTGAAAGCAAATTGGATAGATTGCCTTTTGTAAATGTTAATGAAGCTCCGAAAATTATATTGTTCTTTTTCATCTGTTCCATTGAATTCAATAGCTGATTGTAAACTCCTTCTCCTCTTCTAAGGTCAGTTACCTCTTCATCTCCTTCAATGGAAAAGATAGGAACGAGGTTTCTGTTTTCATCAAACAACTTTAAGTAATCATTATTCAATAGGGTTCCGTTTGTAAATATTGGGAATAGGATCTCTGGAAAATTACTTGCTTTTATGATAACATCTTCCCTTATCATTGGCTCTCCACCAGCAAGCACAATAAAGCTTATTCCAAGGTCTTTTGCTTGAGCAAAGATATCTTCCCATTCATCTCCGCTTAATTGATTGATAGGTTCATTGTCATGGCACGCATCATTTGCCCTTGAATAGCATCCTGTGCAATGCAAATTGCAGCTGCTTGTAATGCTTGCAATTAGGAAAATAGGAATATGCTTACTTTCCTTGCTATAGCTCTCCCTAATTGCAGTAGCTTTCCTTGTATGCTTTGCAAATTTAGCTAAAAACAAGCTTTCCTTAGGATTCCTGAAAGTAGCTTTGATTGCATCCTTTACAATAATCTCTGCTCCTTCAGCAAGATATTCCTCTAAATTAAAATTTTCCTCACTCATCATTTCACCTTCACACAATCCAATAGGAAGTTTGCATGCTCTTCCGCTTCCTCAAAGAAATTTTCTAATGTACTTTCTGGAATGTCATCATATTTTGCACATATTTCAAGAAGCAAATAAATTGGAAAACTATAATATTCCTTAGCCAAAAGTTCAGGATTGCAATCTTCTCTAATAATACCATTTTCCTTTAAAATACTGAAGAATCCTTTCCAAAATATCAATGGCTTAACAAGAATCTCATCTTGGAAAAAGAGCCTTATCTTATCATTATGATTCATCTGTATAAAGATCAATTTCCAAATCTTTAGATTTCTCTCCTCACTGAACATTGCCTTGATGGCTTCAGAACCCATATGATAGAACAGTTCCGGGTTTTTGATTAAAATTTCATTGTCTGCAGTCAAGTTCAAGTCTCCATTATTCAGCAATTCATCATATTCAAAAAGGTTTCTTAAGTAATTAAATATATCCATCAATATCGCTTCTTTAGATGAATAGTGACTGTATATTGAACTTTTCCTAATACCCACTTCCTCTGCAATCTCTCTAAGTGAAACAGAATCATACCCTTTTTTTGAAAACAGATCTAAAGACACATCAAATATCTTTTCTTTAGTGTTCATATTACCTACCTACCGTTCGGTAGTTATATATTATGAAGTGATTACTTATAAAGTTAATGATTTGAAAAAAGCTTAAGAAAAGATGAAAAAATGTTAAAGAATTATAAAAAATAGTTAAATAATTATAGAAAATAGTTAAAGAATTTTAAAAAATAAAAAGATAAAAAGAGAATTAATCCTCTTTTTCAATTACAACAGCAGTACCATATGCTAAAACTTCTTGCATGTTTTGGGAAATGCTGTCTGAATCCATTCTCATGGTGATGATTGCATTTGCACCTAATTCCTTAGCGTGTTGAATGCAACGATTAATTGATTCATCTCTGGACTCTTCCATCATTGAAACGTATTGCTTGATTTCTCCACCTAACAATCCTTTTAATCCTGCACCAATGTCTCCACCAATACCACGTGCACGTACGGTCAAGCCGTATACGAATCCTTTTTCTTCTACAATCTTGTATCCAGGAATATGATCTGAACTTGCAATTGGAAATTCTTCAATACTTACCATTTTTTAACCTCACATTTTTTTCTAGAATTAACCTAAGTTAACTATAATAATATAGAGTCATTAAATATATAAATCTTATTAAATGAAATTTGAATGCTGAGATTTGAAGTAAATTAAAATGAATGAAAAAACATATAAATAATTGGAAAAAATACAAATGAAAAT
>JAEEWY010000134.1 GCA_016291275.1 Methanobrevibacter sp.
TTATTAATTTAAATTAATTTTTAAATGTTCTTATAATTTTTAATTCAATTCATCATAAGGCAATTCGGTTTCTCCAAAGTCCTTTGCCCTATCTCTTGCATTTGACTTGAATCTTCCCATCAACTCATCATCGCTTAAAACCCTATCGATGGCATTAGCCAAGTCTGATGGGTCATTTGGATCTATCAGTAATCCAACATCTTCTGTGATTATCTCTTTTATTCCACCAACATTGCTTCCAATAACTGGCTTTCCACAGGATAATGCTTCAATGAGTACAAGTCCAAAGCTTTCGCTTAATGATGGCAACACGAGAAGATCGCAGCTTGGTATTATATCCTCGACATCTCCTCTGGAACCTGTAAAGTAAACATTTTCAATATTTTCCTTTTCACATTTTTCCTTAAGCTCTTTTGATTGTGGGCCATCACCAACTATGACAAGATTGGCTTCTATGCCCATTTCTTTTTTAGCTTCAATTAGCAATTCAACATTCTTTCTTTTAATTATATTTCCGACAAATAAAATGATAGGTTTGTCTTCATCTATGTTGAATTCTTGAACCAACTCTTTTTTAAATTTATCCTTGTTTTCTTCTGTAGTTTTAAACTTATCGACATCTATACTATTCCAGTGCAATCTTGTCTTTTCTTTAATATTTGGAATATTTGTCTTTATGATTTCCTCTTTTAAAGTTTCACTTACAGCAAGGACCACATCAGCATCCTTAAGCACTTTATTGATGAGAGGTCTTGTGAACTTTTGCTTCTTGTAGGTTTCAAACATGTCTGATCCATGTGATGTTACATAGGTTTTGGTATGGGTTGATTTTCCAGCCTTTACGCTTGCCCAACCTGCAGGGAGCAAATAATGTCCGTGGACAATATCTATGTTTTCCCTTTCAATCAATTTCTTAAGCTCTCTTTTAGCATTGATTGCAAAGAATAATCCTCGAAGTCCTGGAATGTTAACTCCTTTAGTGCCTATAACATGGATTCCATCAATATCCTTAATGTCCTTGTGAGGGTAAGTGATTACATACACTTCATGGCCTTTCTTGACCAATTCCTTTGATAATGTGTGTATATGAACTCCAACTCCTCCAATATGTGGTGGAAATTGTCCAACCATAGCAATTTTCATGTTTTAACCTCTTTCAATTTAGAAAATTTTGAATTAATTAATCTAATATTAACTAAACATTAACTTAATGTTATAATATATCTTATTAATTCTATTTATTCTTATATAAAATTGCTTGAAAAAATAGGGGGATTGTTTTAAAAATAGTAAAAATTTGTTTTTAAATGAGTGTTGAAAATTTAATTTATAAAAAATAGTTAAAATTTGTTTTAAAATGAGTGTTGAAAATTAATTAAAATAAAAATAGTAAATAGTAAAAAAAGAAAAATATTAGAAAATTGTTTTTGCAATTATTCTAATCTTTCTAATAATTCTTCGAGAGTTGGAGCACCAATAAATGCTAATGAATTGTTGATTGCAATTGCAGGAACTGCGTGAACTCCGTAGTCAATAGCTAAGTCTCTGTTAGCAGGATCAGCAATACTGAGGATTTGCACGTCGATTGCATCTCCTAATTTTGCTTTTGCTTCTTCAACAACTTTTACAGCACCTGGACAATGTGGACAGGTTGGTGAGGTAAATACTTCTATTTTGTGTGCCATTATATCA
The DNA here is from genome assembly GCA_016291275.1 of Methanobrevibacter sp. Lineage (GTDB taxonomy): Archaea > Methanobacteriota > Methanobacteria > Methanobacteriales > Methanobacteriaceae > Methanobrevibacter. The sequence continues at coordinate 1,693 of JAEEWY010000134.1, forward strand.
CCTTGTTTAATAATTATTTAAGTTTTATTTTGTTTATAGTTAAATTGTAATTATAAATTCATAAAAATCTTTAACTTTTATAAATTTATTTTATATATTATTGTTCGTTACTATATAAATATTCCTATTTAAATAGAAAACATGGTTAAGAAGAAATAGAATAATTTTTGCTTTTTAATTAAAAAATAGTCTAAAACTCTAAATTGAAAATCTTATTTTCACTTAAAGTTTCAGTCAAGCTTTTTTTGCTTTTAGGATAATTAACGACAGTGTAATTGGTTACATTAGCTTTTGAAGCAGCTAATTCAATAGCCTTATTCTTATTTCCAAGCTTATCAACTAATCCTAAGTTTTTAGCTTCATTACCATTGTATCTTTTTCCATGAGCTAATTTTGCAAGATAATTAGGTTTTAAGTCTCTGTTTTTAGCTATTGCTTTGATGAATTGTGTATAATCTTGATCTATCATCTTTTGACCGTTTAAAAGATTATCTGGGTTTGTTTCATTTGATTTATTCAATTTAAGATAATCCTTATTGTAAACTCCAGTAAGCTTGACTTTAGAGTATTTGCTGCTGTCAATATAGCTAAGGCCGATTCCTCCAATTGAAGAAGATGAACTTGCAACGATAGCATCAGCACTGCTTGCAATCAAATAGCTCTCATCCAATCCCTTATCTCCAATGTATGCAACAACTGGCTTGGTTGAGCTTTTAATGCAACTTGCAATCTCTTCACTTGCTACCTGGCTTCCACCTTTACTGTTGATATCCAAAACAATTGCCTTTACGGTTGGATTAGAATTAGCTTCATTCAATGCATTTTCAATTTGGCTTGCGCTGGTGAATATCTTGGTGGAGTTGGATGAATCATAGGTTACAGCTCCATTGATTGTTATGACTGCTATCTCATCTTGCTGTGTAACTAAATTGCCAAATGGTAAAACAAGTATCAAAAGCAATACTATAGCAAGTATAATAAATGCACCTAAACCGATGTTAAGCCAATTTGTATTGTTTTCACTCATAGTATCACTCTTTTTTCTTATAATGCAGCATTTTTAGTTATTGTAATATTTCTTTATTTTTCATATTAATTTTTAAAAATTATTGTATTATAATATATTTACTTACATTAATATAAAGTTTATTTTTATAAAACTTATTTTTTTAATAAATTTATACAATACTTTAATTGATTTACATTAAATATATATCATTTGATTTTAAAAATTAATATATAGATTTAAAAGATATTAGGTGATTTTTTGACTAAAACAGTATTTTCTCCAGGTTCTGCAACAATAATCAATGCTATTTCAACCGGTTTCGGTTCTGCATTTGGTATAGGCTTAGGTATTGAGGCAGAGGCTAAGTTTTCCGATGTCGGTGTCAACTGCTCATCAGATATAGGGGCTGATCCTCATTTGATGAACTTATGTGTGGAACAGGTTTTAGACCATTATAAGATAGGAAGTGCATTGGATTTCGATGATATCATACCTAGCTTGGATTTTGGAAATGGGCAGGGAATTGAAGTCAATACAAAATCCAATTTGCCTTTAGGTTCTGGGCTTTCTTCAAGCAGTGCATTATCCAATGCTGTTGTCATGGCTACTGCTGCTTTGATTGCAAGCGAGTTTTACCTCGAGCCATTGACCGATATGGAAATGATTAACATGGGTATCGATGCATCACTTGAAGCGGGCGTTACAATTACAGGTGCTTTTGATGATGCTTCTGCATCTTTCTTCGGAGGACTGACAATCACTGACAATGGCAATAGGGAGATTTTGCATCAGGAAAGAATGCCTGATTATGATGTTTTGGTCTTTATGCCTGATAAGGAATCCTTAAGCGGTTCTTCTGATGTGGGTAGGATGAAATTGATTGCTCCATATGTAAGGATAGCATTCAATCAAGCTCTTGATGGAGATTATCTTGAAGCTTTGACATTAAATGGACTATTGTATGGTAATGTTTTAGGATTTGACAATAACATTGCCCTTGATGCACTTCAAGCTGGTGCACTTGCTTCTGGATTGTCTGGAACTGGGTCTTCATTTGTAGCTATTGTGGATGAGAATTCCATTGATGGTGTTAAGGAAGCTTGGGCATCATATGATGGAAGAGTCATTGAAACAACTGTGGACAATAGGGGAACAAGGATTATTTAATTTGTTCATTTACTAAATTTTACGAAATTCCATAGGTTTGATATAAAAGGAGTTTTTGCTATGAAAAAATTTTTAAACATTAATGATATTGAAATTTGTATAGATGATACAGAAGAAGGTGAAAATGCATTATTGCTCATTCATGGATTGACCGGAAATAAAGCAACAATGTATCCGATTAGAGACATGTTTAAAGATGATTATCGTGTAATCACCATTGATACAAGAGGACATGGTGAATCAACACGTCCTAAAGAATATACAATTGATGATCATGCAGATGACAT
>JAEEWY010000005.1 GCA_016291275.1 Methanobrevibacter sp.
CCAAGAATGGATAATGATTACAACAAATTTTTATACATAGTGATTGAGCCTTATTCAAGAAAATATGGAATAAGATTCATTGAATATGATGAAAACATGGGTGAAAATGACTTTGATTCTGTCATTTCTCCATTGAACCTTAATCAGGAAGTTAATCATATCTTGAATGATATATTTGATGGAAAGGGAATCGAATGGGACAGGAAATTTGACTTATCCAGCATATATGATATGGACTTAAGCAATAAGAACATTATATTTCCTTTTATCAATGTTCCCCAAGAGTGGATCAATGACTTTTTAGGCATTGAAAAGGAATATGAAATAGACTATGAGAATGATGATATCGGAGAGTCATTCATGGGATTCCTGACTGAAATCAATCCGCAATTCAAGGAAAATGTATTGGCCGCATCTTCATTTTTGGAAACTCATCAAAAATAATAAAATATGGAAAATAATTAAACATAGTTAAATAGAATAAAGTATAAATAATATAAATAATTATTAATTCAAAATATTTTTGTGATTATATTAAGAGGTTTTAACATGGCAAATGAAATTACTGTGGAATTAAATGATGAGCAATTAGAAAGATATCAAATCATGCAAGAAAATGGATTAAGCATTGGTGAAGCTATAGACTTGATTTTCTATTTACGTGATCATTATGGAGTTCGCAATGATCAGCTTCTTGAAGATAGGCTTGAACACTTAATCATCAAAAAAGCTAAATTAGAAGAGGAAATGAAAAACACTGACAATGATTTAACTGCAGAATTACAAAAAGTAACTGCAGAAATGGATGTCATTGATAAATTAAAAGACACTGCATATGACTTTGAAGCTAAAGAGAAAATCTTGGAAAAAGAGTATGCTCCAATTGATGATACTTATGAAATGAAGGTTCAAGCACATAAACGTGGAATCAAATGGGGAAAATTCTTCAACAAAATTTTATGATTTCACTATTTTTAACCTTTTTTCTTTTCTTTTTTTAATATATTTTTTTAACTATTTTTTAAAATCTTATTTTGTCTTTATTTTAAATTTTAAGCCTTAATAATGCTTTTTTTATATGCTTATCTAAAATCATAATTTCTTTAGATTCTTCAAATATTAGATTCATAAGATAAGTTTTATATAATAAATTAAACTAATATTTTATTGAGTATTCATTATGGATTTTTTTATAAGAAATTTATGAAAAATTCATATCAAAATCAATATTAAATTTATTAGGAGTGGATTTGTCTGACAAAATATATTATTATAACTGGTGGAGTAGTTAGTTCCATTGGAAAAGGAATTACCTCTGCATCCATTGGCCGTATATTACGTTCCTACGGCTTGAAGGTTGCAGCGATTAAGATTGACCCATACTTAAACTGGGATTCTGGTACTTTAAACCCATACCAACACGGAGAAGTGTTTGTTACTTACGATGGTATGGAAACTGACCTTGACTTAGGTCACTATGAAAGGTTCTTGGACGTAGAGCTTCCAGGAATATCAAACATCACTACCGGAAAGGTCTATCAATCTGTTATATCCAAAGAAAGAAAAGGTGATTTCTTAGGAGCTTGTGTTCAGATCATTCCTCATATCACTAATGAAATCAAGGAAATGGTACGTGAAATCTCCGCTAAGGATGACTATGATGTCGTTCTTGTTGAATTGGGAGGTACCGTAGGGGATATCGAAAGCCAACCTTTCCTCGAAGCATTAAGACAATTGAGAAACGAGGAAGGCTCTGAAAACGTTATGTTTGTACACGTAACCTTTGTTCCTTACCTTGACGCTGCCGGTGAATTCAAGACAAAACCAACTCAACACTCTTCAAAAGAACTTAGAAGTATGGGTATCAACCCTAACATGATTGTTTTAAGAAGTCAAAAGCCAATTGATGATGACTTGAAGAGAAAAATCGCTCACTTCTGTGACGTGGAATTTGATGCTGTTGTAAACACTCCTGATGCTCAAACAATCTATGAAGTTCCTTTAGTATTGGACAGGGAAAACGCTGGCCAGTACATTTCCAACAGAATTAATTTAGGAATTGATTTTGAAAATGACAAGAATACTCTTAATGAATGGGCAGAAATTGTAGATTCCCTTAAGATTCAAGATCCAGTGGTAACCATTGGTATTGTAGGAAAATATGTTGAATTGGAAGATGCTTATATCAGTATTAGAGAATCCTTGCACCACGCAGCAGCGAAAATCGGCGCTAAGATGAATATCGTATACCTCTCATCTGATGTTGATGTGGAAAATGAGGAAGAATTGAATGCTTTCTATGATGAGCTTTCCAAACTTGACGGTATTCTCATCCCTGGAGGATTTGGAGACCGTGGTGTAGAAGGTAAGTTAAGTGCTGTTGATTATGCAATTGAAAATGAGGTTCCTATTTTCGGTATCTGTTTAGGTATGCAATGTATGGTAATCCAATTTGCAAGAAGAATCGGAATGGACGGTGCAAACAGCAGTGAATTCAAAGATGACCTTGAATACCCAGTTATTGACATGATGGAAGAGCAAAAGAAAATCAAGAATATGGGTGGAACCATGCGTTTAGGTGCTTATGACTGTAAATTGATTGACGGCACCAGAACCAAAGAGGCATATGGTGAAGACTTCATCCAAGAAAGACACAGACACAGATATGAATACAATAACGAATACAGAGATGTATTGACTGAAAACGGTCTTGTCATTGCAGGAACCACTCCAGATGACTTCTTGGTTGAAATCGTGGAATTGCCTGACCATCCTTGGTTTATTGGATGTCAATTCCATCCAGAGTTCAAATCAAGACCAAACAATGCACACCCATTGTTTGCTTCATTTGTAAAGGCATCTTTTGATAATAAGAAATAATATTTTTATTTCTTACTTTTTTTTAATTTCTTTTTTTAACTATTTTTATACATTTTAACTCTTTTTTATGATTTTACACAATTGTGATTTTGTGCAATTGTGCAATTGATATTTTTATTTTTTTCGCATTTCAAATCATTTTATATTGAATCAAGACCTATTTAATAACATATTCAATTAAAAAAATTATTAAAGGGGTAATATGAGCGAAATAAGTAAAAATAATAAAGAAATTGGAAAAACAATTGCAACAAAGGTTCCGATAAATATACATAATCAATTGATGAATCTAATAGAAAATGGCGATTACTTAAGCATTTCAGACTTTCTAAGGGAAGCAATAAGGGAACAGTTGAAGACTTATAAGGTTGCAAATTTCAGGGAAATCAACTATTTCGATGCAAAAAAGGAAGTTGTAAGCTATTTCATTAAATATGAGGATTGCTTTTTGGATGAGATAGCTATTGATCTGGAACTTGATTTTGAATTGGTTTTAAACATAATCTATGACCTAATACAGGAAGGAAGAATCGTAAAGATTTCAAATGATGAACTGTTTGAAAAAAGAGGAATGGATAATCATGAAGCTTATCGCTTGAAGGATAATGATGCAGTCTATAGGATAGAAGGAAAGCGATTGATTGTCGAATCAAGGTCTAAGGATTATGAATTCATCTCTATAAGGCATAATGTTGATTATAAATCTGTTTTTAAAAACAATGGTGTAGTGGTTGAAAATGCTTCAGTTATCCTGTCTGAAGCTTATTCATTTATTAAATAAACTTTTTTTAATATTCTTATTTTATTTTTTATTTTCTAATTTTCTTATTTTCTATTTTCTTCATTTTTTTTAATTTTACATTTTGATTATACTTTTTTAATTAGTCTGAAATTTACGATATGAATTTATTTTTTCTATTTAACATCAATTTACACTTTAAAATAAATATAACAATCAATTTGTACTTTAAAACTTAAAAAAAGTATCATATTTAAATATAATAAAAAAATAATATTCAATTGTCTTATAAAAACAATTTAAATAGTTTAAATTGCTTTTCTTAAGATAAAAAATCCTATTTTATCTAATTTCTATTTCTATTTATGGAAAATAGGGTCCTAAAATAGGATTTTGCACTAATTAATTAGTAAGACTCGGAGGTTTCCTCTTGTTTAATGGTATTTTTATTGGGAATGTTCTGGATTTGTTTAATCATTCTCTTGGCAATTATCATCTTTTAATCAAATCATGTCAAATACATTTGTTCGTTATACTGTTAATTCTTTCAATTGCTGATTATTATGATTTGAAATTTGGAATAATTCCCAATAAATTAAGCTTTATTCTAATTGTCTATGGATTAATCTTTAATTTGATATTAAGCATATGCTTCAACAATTATCACATATTCATATTTTCAATAGCTTTAACTGCTTTAATCACAGTTATTTCATTTCTCCTATGGCATATTGGATTCTGGGGAGGAGGAGACTTTAAGCTATTCATAGGATTGTCTTTAGCATTATCATTTTTAGACTTGAATATTATCAATTTGAATTATTTCTCAAATCTAAACCTACAAATATTCAATCAATTGATCTTTTATCCAAAGGCAATTTCCATACTTCTAAATGGCATTTTAATCGCTTTAATATTTATTTTCATATCAATAATCCATGATGCAATTGGAAATAAGAAGCTCAGATATTATTCAAAATTATCTATCTTAGATTTTAGCTCAGCATTTAGCCAGATTACTTCCAAAACAGTAAATATTTAAAGTTTAGAAGAGGGGATGGTGTTGAAAGAGTATTACTTTAAAAATCAATTTGCATATGACCGGATTAATGAACTAAAGAACAAAAGCAATTCAAATATCAATTTAAAGGCATTAAAAGAGGATGATATCTATTGTTTCTCTTCACTAAACAGTATGGGATTGACAAAAGAGGATATAAAATTAATAAAGAGCTTATACAAAATGGATTTAATCAAGAATTCTGACTTTAGTATAAGAAATGAGATTCCATTCATGCCATTCATTACACTTGGATATATATGTTTTTTAATCTTTGGAGATTTCATAGCCATTATTTCAGGTTTTATAAAACTATTATTTTAAACTAGGTAAAAACAATGAAAATTATTAATATTGGAAACAAAGGTCAATTATCCCTTGAATATATTTTAAGCTCCATGATAGTTATCTTGATTATCAGCCTTATCTCTATTCCGATTCTATTAATTGCTATGGATTATTCCAATGATATAATCGATTCAATCAATTCCAAAAGCGAATTGTCTAAAATAACAGATGCAATTGACTTTTGCTGCGCCTCTGGAAAGGGATCTAAACGAATTGTATTGGTGGATTTTAATCGGAATGTTGATATAAGATTGCATAATGATGGCAAAAGGGGATTTGCATCAATAAACTTGAACCTATCAGATGATTCGAAGGAAATCACTAGCTATTTTGATTATAACGGTTTAAATGAAAATATCCATTTATCAAAGGGATTTAATAGGATTGCAGTTAAATGGGACGAGGATTCAAATGTGATTGAAGTAAAGAGATTGATTTAATGCTCCTTAATTTCATAATGCTTTTTTTAATAAATTTGCTCTTTTCATAAAATATATAAATTAAGTTTTTTATATATAATATGTAGAATAATAATTCTTAATTTTAAAATATTTATAATGAAATTGTTTAAAAACTTAAATAAATTTATTATTTAATCTTTATTTTAAAAATTAGGACTTATTTTAATGTAATATTTATTTATAAATTAATTTAGCTTTCTATAGACTGAATTAAGATAAATTTATATGAAAATTGTTAAAAGAGTTGATTATGATGGATTTAATTACTGGAATAATATTTATAATCCTGTTCCTTATAATTATGGTATTTGCCTTTTCAATGGGTATTCTATCCCCATATGTAGGTAGAAAGGAAATCATATCCATAATTTTAATAGGATTTGTTCTTGGTGCTATCGGCGGATACTTCTTCATTGACCCTATTTATGAAGAAAGCCCATATATTATCGGTAATGTTCAAGGACTGTTCACATTGGATAGTGAAGTGATTAATCTAAACATTCCATCAACTTCAAACATCAGTGATGTAACAAATAAGATCAGCAATTTAAATGGAGTTAATTCAGTGTCTACAAACGGATTTGAGCTGAAAACAGGGTTCATCAAGAACAGCACAAAGATTTATGTGGAGAATCATTTAAGAAGCGATTCTGAGATTGAATCCTTTAAGGTAACCAACAATTCCGTAACTGTAGACTTAAAGAATCCTGCAAGTTCAACCACTACATTAGGTTCCCTTGTAAATTGGCTAAGCAATAGGGCTGGAGTAGGCTCTGAATTCGCTTTTGTCCATATACAAGTGCATGTAAATTCCAATGATGTGGAAGAGGTTAAGGAGTATTTAAACGAAAGCAATTACAATATAATCTCTATTGAAGGGCCTGTACAAGATACAATTCATTATTTTGAAGATCATTTGGCTCCAACTTATGTCATAATGTTCATTACAGGACTTGTAGGGGTAGCAGTAGCTATTGCTGGAGTCTTTGTTGAACCTTTAACTAAATTCACTAGAAGATTCAAAAAAGACCAAAAAGAAAGAATAAGAACTAGAAGGAATAGAAGAAGACGTTAATTAGTTTATATGAAGGGGGATAATATGGCTAAATTCTGTCCGGAATGTGGTTTTGAGCAACACAATGATAATAATCGTTATTGTTCCAATTGCGGTTTTGACTTTTCTAAAGTGGAAAACAGTATCAAATCAGAAGAAGATGACAATTCAACTGTCATTGTACCTATAAACTCTGATGATAGTCCTATTTCCAAACCTGCAGATTCCAGAGATTCCAAGGTCATTAACCCTAGTTCTACAGCTTCTTCAAAAGCGTCAACTACTAAAGGTTCTTCTGTTTCCAGTACCAAAAACTCTGCTGGTTCAAGTGCAAAGACTACAAAAACTTCTACATCAAAATCATCAAATAACGATTTTTTATCTAATTTAACATTCAATAAATGCTTTTTAGCATTCGCAGTGCTACTGATAATATTGTTTATTATTGGTATGTTCGCCCAATTGGACCCAGAGCCTTCCTCTGATCATGGATTGACTTCATTTATGGAAAGGTCAAATAGTTACGGATTATCTGATTTTATTGATGATTCAAATAATTATTATGATGATTCTAATGATTATTATGATGATTACGATAACGATTATTTAAGTTATGATTAAAATAATTGAAATTTAATTACTTTTTTTTATTGCTCTAAGTTGGTGTAAATAATGAAATCTGCTGTTTTATTTTCAGGTGGAAAGGATAGTGTTATGGCTTTAAATTATGCTATAAACAATGGAGATGATGTGAAATATCTCCTTTCAATCAAGTCCCAAAATGATGAGTCATACATGTTTCACGTTCCAAATATCCATTTAACCGATTTGCAGGCAGAAGCTATAGGAATTCCTATCATAGAAGTGAAGACTGCAGGTGTAAAGGAAGAAGAGCTTGAGGACTTAAAGGAAGGGTTTAAGCAATTGAAAAGCCTTGGAATTGAAGCCATTTACACCGGTGCATTGTTTTCCACCTATCAAAAATCCAGAATAGAAAGATTGGCCGATGAGATAGGAATTGAAGCCATTTCTCCATATTGGCATAAGGATCCGAAGGAATATATGGATTTGGTTATTGATTCTGGATTTAAGGTTATCATCAGTGGTGTTTTTGCAGATGGGCTTGATGAATCATGGCTCGGCAGGCTCATTGATGAAGAGGCAATGGCAGAACTTGAAAAAATCAGCGAAAAGACATATCTCCATCTTGCTTTTGAAGGAGGAGAGGCTGAAACATTAGTTATTGATGGCCCTATATTTAAAAAAAGAATTGAAATATTGGATGCAGATATAGATTGGCATGTTGATAATGGGACATATAATATAACTGATGCAAGATTGATTGATAAGGAATAATTGCAAATATTTATATTTAACGATGATTATTTATTTGTATAAAGTATTGGGGTGTTACTATAGAAAAAGGTTTTAAAAAAAGAATTTTCACTATTTCACTTGTTTTAATGATTCTTTTCTCATCAATAATAATCATTGATTCCATTTCGGCTGAAGAGAATGTGCCAAAAGGCTTTGAAACTTATTATATGAGAGGATATGGATTCAATGTTCCAAGTTCATACAAGTTGATTGATGAAGGATGGGATGAAGTGAATCATTTGAATTACATGAATTTCCAAAAGGGCAAGAATTTTGTGAATGTCAGTTTGGAAAGACATTCATCAAGCTTCAATAAGAATGTAATGGATGGATTCAGTTACTTTAAATTGAATGATGAAAAGCTTTATAAGACTTCAATTTCAGGAATAACCGGATTTTACAATAAAAGGAATAAGGTAAAGACATTTGTATTTGCATCTGAAGATGACATGATCTATTTGCACATTAAAGGGCCAAGTGTCACTCATGTGGTTTCATCCATAACTCAAAGGGACTATAAGCCATATCATAGCAATGAATATGATTTCGATGATGATGCATATTATGAATCAGATGCTTATGATGTCTCCTTTGACGATTCCTTTGATGATGCGTCTTATTACAATTATAGATGGTAATTAATTACCATCATTTTTTTTTAAAAAAAACAGTATATTAATTATTTTTTAATCTAATAAACAATCTTATAATCTATTTTATTCTTTTCTCTTTTTAGAGAATCCATTTTAACAAGGTCAAAGATTAACTTGTCTTCTGTTAACCTTTCCCACATCTTATATATCTTTTTTAGGAAATCCTCATCCAAATCCATCTTATCTGCTATTATTGGGCATTGGTATGTCATGTCATCCACATCATAGATCAAATGAAGCTTGTTGTCCTTATCGAAATGTGGGCTAAGCGGGAAAGACCTGCATTGAATTGGCCTTAATCTTCTATTGCAGTGTGGCGGATTGGTGCATTTTATATAATAGACCTCACCATCCCAAGAGTCCGGATATTCAATCTCATCAGTTGTTTCATAAAACATCTCAAACCAATCGGACTCGTTTTCAAGCATCTCCTCTTCACCAGGAAGCAAATACAATACCATTTCTTCAAGCACATCATTTCTTTCTCCGTTTTCCACTGTGCAGCAGATGGAATTGCATAGCTCTCCACAATTGAACTTTCCTAATGGGGATGCATTATTGGTCATATTATATATTTTCAAATAATCTTTTTTTCTTATAGAGGATTTCATCTTATTCACATTTTTCTCTTGATTAGATAATATTTATGTGTCTTTTTATTAAAAAGTTATTGATTAAAATAATAGCTTTTGTTATCCTTGATTTTTTTAAAAAAACATTATTTAACAAATACTTTAAGTAAATCTATGCACTAAATACTTTACAAAAATTCTCAATTTTTTACAAAAAACAGCTGTTTTCCTTAAAAAACTTTCGATTATGTAAAAAATAGATTACATTTATATACTAGTTTAACAAAATAAGATTATGAATTTATAAGAGGTGATAAAATGCATAAAAGAATTCTAGCCATATGCCTTGCCATATTTTTGGCATTTGCTGTTATTCCAACTGGATTTGCAGACAGTTCTGATCAAGTTGTAATAACCTATGGTGAAACCGCATATATGAATCAGCAATATAAGTCAATTGTTGATGATTATTTTGCAAGCAAAACTAATGTAGATATAAACAGCATAGACTCAAAAGTGGTTACTGCTGGAGATGTAAACAAGATTTCCGGTGGTTTTTCAGGAAAACAATACAATTCAAACCAAATCTTTTCCTCTGCTCTTCTTGACTTGAACCAAAATGGTGAAATTACTGTAGAAGTGGACAGTTCAATCACTACAATCACTCCTGAAATGTACATGTCAGCACTTAAGTCTGCAGGTATTCAAGGAGGACATGTCTATGTGACAAGCCCAGTAAGCGCTACTGGTGAATCCGCTCTTGCAGGAATTATGAATTGTTATGAGGAAGCTACTGATGTGGAAATTCCAGAAAACGTCAAAGAGGCAGCTAATCAAGAGATTGCTACTCAAGCGGAAATCCTTAACAATTCCAATGTAAGTGCAGATGACTTATCCAAACTAGTGGATGACGTAAAGGAAAAGGTCAATGAGGAAAACATTACAGATCATGCAACAATTGTAAACATCATCAATGATTACAGTACAACCTACAATATCAACATATCTGACAATGATATTGAAAACCTTGCTCAAACCATTGAACAAGTTCAATCTGTACAGGATGATGCAAATGCCTACAAAGAGCAAATCAGCGATTATGTAGACAGTTCAGCTTCTGGCAATGGATTTTCAATGGATGGATTTTCCTTAGATGGTTTGTTCAATAACATATTGGGTATTTTTAATATAAATCTTTAAAATAATTTAGTAATCTAAATCATTACTTAAATTATTTTTTTCATCTTTTTTTACTTTTTAAATTTTAACTATTTTTAGATTATTCATTCTTTCATTCAATTTTTCTCATTTTTAGTTTACAATTTAAAAAAATATCAAAAATTATTTATTAACAATAAAATATATCTAAAATTAATTAATTTCAATAAGTTAATAGACTATGGTTTATTAGTTATTTAAATTAAGGAGGAAATACAATGAAATTTAATAGGATTGCAATTATAGCTATTTTGGCAATTTTAACTGTTGTTTTAGCAGGTTCTGCTTCTGCATTTGACTTAGGTTTCCTAAGTGGCGGTGACAGTGAACCTCAAGAGATAACTGTTGGTGGCATTGACTTCAGCATTCCTGCTGGATTTAATGAAAACGAAGAGTATAAGATGGTAAATGAGAAAAGCAACACTTCTGGAATTGACTACTACATGTCTTCTGCTGGTTTTGAAGATGATACAGGAGAAAAAGCTATTTACATCTTAGTTGGCGATTATGATGAATACAATGTAACTGATGAAATAATCGAATATGTTTTAAATGATATGGACTATGAAAGGAAAACCATTAATGGCCATAATGGTTACTTAGTTCAACAAACTACCTCAAGCAGTTCATCCTTAATGGCTGTAGAAATGCCTGTTTACATGTTTGTTTATGAGGAAAATGGTGATCTTGTATTTATTGGTGCAACTGATGAATCTTATTTCAATGATGTTATAATCGAATAGATAGATTTTTATCTTTTTTTCTTTTCTATTTTTTTACTTATTTTCTTTTTAATTATTTCTTATTTCTTATTTTTCATTTTTCTGTAATTTTCATAAAACTTTATAATGTATAATCAATATATAATTACTTAATTGGGTTATATAATTCAAATTTTTAATGAAATATTGAATCGAAATTATGTTTAATTAAATTAAAATAATCATTGATAATTATAATACTTATTATCAAAAACTATATTTTAATTATTCAAATAATCATTTATTTTAATTGTCTGTGAGATGTTACAATGAAGAGGTTTATTGCTATAGATGGGCTTGATGGTTCTGGTAAAGATACGCAAGCTAGACTCATTAAGGAAAAATATGAAAAGGAAGGAACTGTCGTCATTCGTTCACATCCAACATCAGACAACTTCTTTGGTAGAAATTCAAAAGCTGCTTTGGAAAGAGGGGGAAAACTCAATAAGATAATTGCCACCTTATGTTATGGAGCAGATGCAATAAGATCTGTTATCAAGTATTATGGAAAGGCAGATACAGTTATTTTTGTAAGGTATACTTTAGCTGTATCATACTTGAACAAAGCTATTTCCGTACCTGTGTACAAGCTTGTTTGCTTTGCACTTCCTGTTTCTGAATACTTCTTCTATTTGGATGTCTCTCCTGAAAAGCTAGTGGAACGTGTACAGAAGAGAAATGAAAAGGAAGAGATGTTTGAAAATTACGAAGCATTTGTAAAGGTAAGGCAAAAGGCAGAGCCGGTTCTATACAATTGGCATGTGATTCCTGCAGATGATTCTCCAGAGGAAATATTTGCAAAAATAGAGACTATTTTAGATGAATTGGACTCAAAGCTATTGAATGAGCCTAAAAAATTAGAATAATTGCATACTCTTTTTTTAAAATAAGTTAAAATAGTAAAAATAGTTATAAAAATAGCAAATAAAATTTAAAAAAAAATAAAAAAGAATAAAATGGATTTAATCCATTTCTTTTTCTATAAATTCAGCAACTTTTTCTTTGAATTCTTCAAGAGAGCATTCATTTTCGATTAAATAATCAGTAGTTGATACAACATCACCAATACCGAAACCTAATTCTCTGTTTTCTCTTACCATAAACTCATCAAAATTAGTTGTATCGTCTTCTCTTCCTCTTAAAGAAATTCTTTTGAATCTGGTTTGAGGACTTGCATAAATGGAAACTGAGATGAAATCATCAAAGTTTTCTTTAAAAAGTTCAATTTCATATGGGCTTCTTATTCCATCAATCAAAACGGTTTTAACACTGTTATCTTTTTCAAAAAGATCTTTTATTTTTTGTACAGTTAATTCAGCCACAATATATTGTCCAAATTCTTCTCTTAAAGTTCTGGCAGTTGTACCTGTATCTTCCCCTCTTTCTGCAGCCTTTTCTCTAATTATGTCACCCATACTAACTACAAGTGCACCTTTTTCCATTGCAGTGTCGAAAAAAATACTTTTTCCAGAACCTTGTAAACCAGTTACTCCTATTACTTTCATTCTAATCCCATTTGATTTTATTTTTTCAATTGTTTGTAAATTATCAGTTTTAGAAAAATATATCTTTATTTTTAATTGTTATTAAGTTTATCTTATAAATTAAAGTTATTCTAAAGATTATTTTAATTTAATTGCAGCCAATGAATCCTTTAGGTTTTGCTCATTGGAGAAATTATTCACGATATTTTCTAAAAATTCCTTGTCATCTGCCTTGCCGGATTCCTTGAATTCCTTAGCTATTTCAGTCATTAATGGAACAGCTCTTACAATATTGTCTACAATGCTTATTGTGGACATTTTAGCTGTTCTTGAGAGAGGATTCAAGTCAATGCATATGATCTTTTTGCCGTTTTGAACCAATACTTCTGCCCTGTCACCGTCTTCAAGAGGAACAAGCATAACATCTGCTATATAGCTTCCTTCCTTGCTTGCAGTAGCTCTTGGACTGTTTAGATTGTCTATATACAACAATTCATCATCATTTGTTCCGAGAATGTCTTCCCATCCTCTTTCCTTAAACATTCTTGTAATTATTTCAACTCTTTCTGGAGTTCTGTAGAATAGGTTGATTTCAATTTTGGAATCTGTTGCCTTTGCAAGCTCAATGATTTCATCAATAGCTAATGCAGTTGTATTTCCATTCACTGACAATACAGGGTTTTCAGCAAGTAATATTGTAGCAACTGCTGCTTCACATGCCTTTTTAGCAGTTTCTGTAGTCTTTTCTCCAATCAAGTAATCGAATGTTTCCCCTCTTCCATGGGCAATCATTCCAGAATCTGCCAAATATCCTTCCTTAAAGGCATTTTTCACTTTATCTCTTAATAATAATGATTTATAACGTGGATGAGTTTTAGGTATCATATTTAATAATATAGTTAAATTGATTAATAAAATTATAGTGTGTTAAAGATGATTTAAAATATAAAATATTATTAATGATAGTTAACATAAATATATATGAATAAATTAGGAATAATTTTTTATTAAAGGGGGTATTGTTTTGAAGATTTGTCCAGTTTGTTTTTCTAATTTTGATGATAGTTTTATTTATTGTGAATATTGTGGTACAGAATTAGTTTCTGATGAAAGCTATTCTTCACAATCAGAATATGCTGATATTAGTTATTTAAATGATTTTAATGAATATGACAATATGGGTACTGAATTAATTATTGTTTCAGAGAATTTAGATACTTATCCAGATTTTTCAGAAAATTCTTTTGATGAATTTTCAGATATTTCAGACCAAAATGATGATATAAACATTTATTCTCAAATAAAATATGATATGACTACAGAAGAGTCTGAAGAACAAAAAAATAGGAAAAGAATTAGAAAATTAAAAAAGAAAACTAAAGAATATTATAAATCTAAAGAATATGAAAATGCTTTAAATTCAATCACAAGGGTTATTGAATTAGGAGGTGATAATTATAAAAATTGGATATTTAAAGGATCAATTCTTCAAAAAATGTTTAGATATGATGAGGCTATGGATTGTTTTGATAAATCAATTGAATTATCACCTTATTATAAAGCATATTATCATAAAGCTGAAATTTCTTTTATTTTAAAAAGATATGAAGATGCACTAGATTTTTATAACGAATCAATATTATTACATAATAAAAATGCAAAAGCATGGGTCGATAAGGCTTTTTTATTATTTTATATGGGGGAAAAAGAAGATTCCTTACAATTTATTGATAGTGCATTAGACTATTTTAATAATTCTTCATTCATTCTCATCAATAAGGGAAGATTGCTTTCACTTTTAAAAGAGTATGATAAGGCCATAGAAATTTTTGAAAAGATTTTAATTGATTATCCGAATAAATCCATTGCTTATTATGAAAAAGGAAAAACCTTATATAAACTTAATCAGTTTGAAAAGGCCATAGAATCTTTTGATAAGTATTTGGAATATGAAAACAATGCCTATGCTAATTATTTTAAAGCAAAATGCTTATCTAAATTAAATCGTTATGAAGAATCCTTGGAATATTATGATAATGCTCTTATTGCTAATCCATATTATAGTAAAGCAATTATAAATAAAGCCTTATCTCTTAAAAGTTTAGGTAGGTATGAGGAAGCATTAAACTTCTTTGACAAGGTAATTGAATTAAGTGGTGAAAGTTATCTCTGTATGTATAATAAAGGATTATTATTAATGAATTTATTTGAAAATGAGGAAGCAATTGAATATTTTGATAAATGTTTAAAAATTAAACCGAATGATGTGTATGTATTATATAATAAAGCTAAAGCATTAAATTTCATTAATCAGAATGAAGAATCTTTGGTTTATTTCAATAAAGCTTTAGAACTTTCTCCTAATGATAAATATTCCCTATTGGGCAAATCTCTGGTTTTAATTAAATTAAATGATTATGAAGAGGCGATAAAATTTTTGGATGAATTCTTATATTTTAAGCCATATGATAAAAGAGGTCTATATAATAAGGGGATTTGTCTTTATCATTTAAGCCATTTTACAGAAGCTATAGAACTTTTTGATTCAGTTTTGGTGTTATATCCAGAGGATTATGCATCATTAAAGTTTAAAGGGAAGTCCTTTTTTGCGCTGAAAAATTATGAAGAAGCAATCAAAGCTTATGATATGGCAATAGATTTTTCCCCTAAAAAAGCTAATTTATATAATTTAAAAGGCTCTGTGCTATTAGAATTGCAAAAATATGATGAAGCGTTGAAATGCTTCAATAATTCATTGGAGGAAGAGGAAAACTTAGTCGCTTGGGCAAAAAAAGGTAAAGTTTTATTGGAATTAGGTCTTTTAGAAGATGCATTAATATGTTATAATAATGCATTGAAGATTAATCCGGATAATATAGGTGCCCTAAATAATAAAGGATTGACCTTGTTTTATTTAAATAATTTTGAAGATGCATTAGAATGTTTTGATCATTCTTTATCTTTAGATTCTGAAAATGTTTATGCTTTGAATAATAAAGGAATGTTATTTTTTAAATTGGGAAGATATGATGATGCTTTAAATTGCTTTAACAATACTTTATTCATTGATAAGGAAAATTTATTGGCATATAATTATAAGGCTCAAACCTTGTTTAAATTAGAAAAGTATGATTCTGCTATAGAATGTTCGAACAGTGCTTTAAAATTCTTCCCCTCAAATCTATATATTCTAAACAATAAGTTTAATTATTTATATGCTTTAGAAAAATTGGATGATGCAATTGGAATATGTGATGAAGTTTTAATCATTGATCCATTTAATATCAGGGCATTATATAATAAATCCAAGGCATTATTTGCTTTATCAAGATATCCTGATGCTATTTTATGCTATGATAGAATTTTAGAAATTGATTCGGAAAATTATCATATTTTATATTTTAAAGCAAATGCATTGTTTAGATTATCTTATTTTAATGAAGCATTAGATTATTATGAAAGGGCTTTGCAATTTGATTTCGATAATGTAAATCTTTTAAGAAATATGGGGAGGACATATCTGGAACTGAATCAATATGATAATGCATTAAAAGTTTTTGATAATATTTTAGAAATTGATTCCGACGATAAGAAAACTTTAATTATCAAAGGGAAATCATTATATGAATTAGGTTATTATGAGTCTTCCATTGATTTTTATGATAGGGTTTCTGAATTGTATCCTCAAGATACTTATGTAATATTCTTAAAATTCTTATCCTTAATAAAAATGAAGAGATATGGGGATGCAATTGAAAACATTAATTATGGATTATCAATTGAACCAGAAAATATTACTCTTTTAAATAGCAAAGGAAAATTATTGTATCACTTAAAAGAGTTCTATTCTGCTTTAGATTATTTTAATAAATCCTTAGCATTCAATGCAAAAAATAATAATTTTGCTTTATATTACAAAGGAAAAATATATTATAAATTAGCTTATTATGAGGAGTCTATTTCAATCTTTAATCGAATATTAGAAAATCAGTCTGAAAATATTCCCGTTCTATTTTCATTAGGGCATGTATACTATAAGAATAAGGAATATGATAATGCTATAAGTTGTTTTGACAATATTTTGAATTTGGATAAGACAAATACTAATTCATTAATATACAAATCCAAAGTTCTTTATAATACATCAAAATTTGAAGAAGCTATTCATTGTTATGATAAAATTCTAGATATCACACCTAATGATATAGTTATTTTAACTTTTAAAGGAAGGGCTTTACATAACTTATACATGTTCGATGAAGCCATTGAGTTATATGACCAAATTTTAAAAGATTTTCCAGACAATACTCGTGTTTTGAATTTTAAAGCCAAGTCTTTAACAGAACTCAACAAATTTAATGAAGCATTAGAGTATTATAATAAGACTTTAGAGTTAGACCCTAATGATTCTTATGCGTTATATAATAAGGAGAACTTAATTAATTATTTATTTGAAAATAATTATGATTTGGATGAATTTTTAATTAAAAATGAGAGAATGGAATCAAATTATGATGATTTGTCTGATTATGATAATTTAATAAATGAAGAGATTGAAGATAATTATCTTAAACAAAATAGTAATAATGGCTTTTTAATGGAAGATGATTCTGAATGTGATTATAAGTTGTATGAAAAGATTTTACAACTGGAAGAAAATCAATCTGAAGATTATAAAATACTTTTAGACCATTATAATAAATTTTTGCAATTCAATCCAACAAATTTAAGTGTTTTAGATAGTAAAGCGACTTTGTTATATAGATTAAATTTATTTGAGGAGGCTATTGATTCATTTGATGAGTATTTAAAATTAAATCCTAATAAAATAAGAATTTTATATCAAAAAGCAGTTTCATTAGAAAAATTATCCCGATTAGATGAGGCTCTTTCATGTTATGATAAAATATTGGATATAGACTCAAGGCATATTAATTCATTATATAATAAAGCACTGATTTTTATGAAACTATCTGATTATGATGAAGTGATAAGGATTTATGATGAAATTTTAAGAATAAAACCTGATTGTGAAAAAGTAAGAATTAGTCGAGATTTAGTCATAAAATTATGTAAAACTAAAAATTAAAATAAATTTTTATATTATCAAAATATATATTTATATATTTAATAGATGGAGAAATATTTATGGATGATAGAGTTGAAAATCCAGAACTTAAAGAAATCATGAAAACCAGACCTGAAGAAATGAATGAAGATCAATTGGAAGCTTTTGTAGACGCTTTTATGGAAGCTACTTTCATTATTCCAGCTGAATTGAATTCAGATGTTGAAGCTCTTGAAGGAAAAACCGATGAGGAAATTGCTTTAGATGAAGAGATTGACCTTGAAATCATGAGACTTGAAGATGAGGAAGGAAATGTACTCTTTCCAATCTACACTGATGACGATGAGCTTGAAAAATTAGCTGCAGAAGAGGATTTTGATGTTTTCGGTTTGGTCATTTCTGCTGAAGACCTTGCAATGCTACTTTCTGAAACTGAAGATGATGACTTTGATGGTGTTGTAATCAATCCATTCCATGAAAATGCTGTAGAACTTCCTTTGGAAGCTATTTTCGAGCTTTATGACTTTGAGGAATGTGATGATCCTAATTGTGATGACCCAACTCATAATCACTAAATAAAATTACAAAGACATGTTGTTTAGCAGATTTAGAAGAAAGAACAATGATCTAATGGTTAAGAAGCCATCTGAAGAGGTTTTAAAAGCCCATAATGATGCTGAAATCATCATTAAGGAGAACAATGTAGACAGATTCCTTTTGAACATGTTTATGGATAAGAAAGGAATCAATAAGTTCCATACCACTCCTGAGCTTGTCAATGAGTTCCTAAATTCAGATTGGTTCCTGAACCTTGACTTGAAGTGCCTTCTTCAAGTAAACGATGAATCAAAAAGAATTCGCACTAATGCTTTCTTAACTAAAAAAGAGATATTTTTCAAAGGAAAAGAGAATATAAAAATAAATTTAGAGGATATCATAGATTGTAAAATCGATGGAAAAAAAGTGGATATGATCTGTGATGATGTCGCTTATAAGGTCATGTTTACCAACAAGAACCTGGCAAAGCTATTCTTTGATTATATCTCAAGCCATATTTAGTCATTTTTTTCGTTATGGAAATAGTCATAAACATTAGTTGCTGCTTTTTCATTCATTCCATTAACTTCTTTTATTTCATCAATGCTTGCTTTTTCAATAGCTTCTAAATCTCCAAAATGTCTTAAAAGCTCTATTTTTCTTTTTTTGCCTATACCTACGATATTATCCAATGGAGATTCCTCAATCTTTTTGGACCTTAATTTCCTATGGTATGTAACTGCGAACCTGTGGGATTCGTCTCTCACTTGCTGTAGCAAATGCAAAGCTTCATTGTCTTGGGGGATTCTTATTGGGAAACTGCTGTTTGGAATATAAATCTCTTCAAATTCCTTAGCAAGGCCGATTATAGGTATATGTGTAAGATTATATTCTTTCAAAACATCAACAGCCATGCCTAATTGTCCTTTTCCACCATCGATAACGATAAGATTTGGCTCTTCACCTAATTTTAATGGAACGATTCTTTCAGTTTCTGCTTCGTTCTTTTTCAAGTGTTCCTCATTGATTCTAATCTTGTCATAATGTTCCTTAAGAGGCATTAGTCTTCTCTCAAGAAGTTCCTTCATCATGGCAAAATCGTTAGGTCCCGGAGTGTTCATCTTGAATTTCTTATATTGCTTTTTGTTTGGCTTTCCATCTAAAAATGAAACCTTGGATCCAACTGCCAATTTTCCGGAAATGTTTGAAATGTCGTATCCTTCAATCACTCTTGGGAGCTTTTCGAGCTTGAGGTATTTCTTAAGCTCAATCATTGAGTTTTCCATCTTTTGCTTTTGATTCTTTATGATGTCAGCATTTTTTCCTGCCATTCTAACTAATCTAAGTTTATTTCCTTTCTGAGGGACTTTTATAGACACTTTGTTTCCCCTTAAGTCACTTAGCCATTCTTCAATTAGTTTGTCATCGGGTATATCCTCTTCAATTAAAATCTCTTTAGGAATGTGTCTGTTTATTCCATAGAATTGTTTGATGAATGCTGAAATGACCTCATCAGAGGTTGTGTGCTGTGAACCATCCATAAGGAAATCGTCTTTTCCAATGATCTTTCCATTTCTAATGTTCATTACAACCACTACTGCATTTTGAGTGGTGTATGAGATTGCAATGATGTCTTGGTCAAGCTCGTTGTTCAATTCAACGAATTGCTTGTTCATGACTTCCTCAATTGAACTTATTTGGTCTCTTATGACTGCTGCCTTTTCAAATTCCTGATTTTTAGCAGCTTCTTTCATTTCTGATTCAAGGTCCTTGATGATCTTATTGTACTTTCCTTGGAAGAAAAGGTCTATCTTCTTGATATGCTCATGATATTCCTCTTTGGAAATGCTGCCGTTGCATGGAGCGTAACATAAGTCAATCTGGCTGTTCAAGCATGGACCATCCATTCTTTTGCAGGTTCTTATTCTAAAGAGTTGCTTTAGGAACTTTACGGTTTGTCTAACAGCAGTAACATCTGTAAAAGGGCCGTAGTATGAACCTTTTTTGCCTATATCCCTTGTTATGACTATTTTAGGGAAATCCTCATCTGTTATCTTAACATAAGGGTACCTTTTGTCATCCTTTAGGTTGATGTTGTATCTTGGCTTATGCTTCTTAATCAGGTTTGCTTCAAGAATAAGTGCCTCTTTTTCAGTATTTGTAACTATGTACTCGAGGCTGTTGAAATGACTCATCAAGACTTGAGTCTTAGGTCTATCAAGGTTTTTTTGAAAATAGGATCTCACTCTGCTTCTAAGTGATTTTGACTTGCCCACATAGATGATTTCCTCATTCTTGTCCTTCATTATGTAAATTCCAGGCTTTCTAGGAAGTTCATCAGGTGAGTTAACTTTTGTTGACATTTTAATACCTTGATAATTTTAATTAAATAAATTTTTATTTAGTCTTGATTTGTAAATTTATTTTGTAAAATTTGTTAATTATTTTACTATTAATATTTTTGATTATTCTTAATTTATAATAATTTTTATTTTTTATAAATCTTTGCTAATGAATAGCCTTATTTGAAAAATTTTATATAAATTGAAAACATATACTTATATGATTTATTTTAAGGGGGAATCATATGGAAAATTCTGCTTTTAGCACTTTAGAAAAAACTTTTTTGATACTGCTTTCATTCTTTCCATTTATAAATGGAATGACTTTTGTCTATATGGGGTCAAAAGAGTCCAATTTTAAATGGATTATTGAAGGTTTAGTCTATGAACTTCCTTGGTTTTTACAATTTTTATTTGCTTATAACGATGACCTTGCCACTACATTTGCAGGTTTTGGAATATTATTCAT
>JAEEWY010000006.1 GCA_016291275.1 Methanobrevibacter sp.
TTTGGATTATGGAAAGCCCTTACAGCAATGATATCTGCATCAGTAGAGGATTCAACCATATCTGCAAATTCAGCCACTTCTTCCGCATCTCTTGAGAATACAAGAGCCAATGACTTGCATTTCAATATATGATAATATGTTATGAAGAAAGTAGCTGCCGCATCTTTATGAACGCAACCTACCAATAAGTCATAATCTCCTTCCTCAATCTCATCCAAACATTTTTCAATATCAACTCTTTTTTTAACGTAAACCCCTTCAGGATCTGAAATATCCAATATCTTTCCTGCTGCTGGATTGCTTGATACAGTAACATCATAGCCCATTTGACCTAACTTGTATGAAGCATACAATCCAATAGGAGTTTGTGAAGGAGCTTCAGGACATCCAAGTAAAACTAATGCTTTCATTTTATCACTTTAATAATTTTTAAATAGAAATATTTTAATTTTATTATTATTTTTTATAATAATTAATCACTTTATATTTTTGTTAATTGTTATAAATAAAATTAATTAATATGATAGAAAAATAGATTGAAAATTAGAAAAAGAATGAAAAAGAATAATTAAAAAATAAAAAATAGAATGGTTTAATCAATTTTAAACATTTGTATCAGTCATCACTACTGCCACCATTATAAACAGAACCTGGTGCAAAAGGATCCAATGGATGAGTTCTCATCCAATATCCACAGTTCCAGCAACGACCATCACTATCCAATGGATAACCGCAAATAGGACAAATAAGCATAATAATCACCTAATAAATTTTAGCTCCTAAGGCAAGTATTCATCATTAAAATCATCATAGTCATAATCATCAGGACTTCCAAAATGAGCCATATATCCACATACCCAACAGTTTCCTTCGTCGTCTAATTCACTTCCGCAAGCAGGACATAAACCATACATAAAATTCCCCCTATTTTATAACTTGAATATTTTATTTAATAATTATAATGATTATAGTTACATTTAAAGTTTTCTATATTTGTTTAAGAGGAAATAATACAAGAGACCATGAGATATGATAATCCATTAATCAATACTTGCGAACAGAATAAAGCTCATCCCTATAGAACACATGATTATAGTCCAATTCACAGTCCAGATTAGACAATTTATAAGGCATATCCCCTCTTTGATAAATCAACAGATCCGTAGCGCTGAAATCACTTAACTCATAAATGACATGATCGATAACCATTTGTTCCTCTTTGGTGAAGTTAAACAATGGAATCTGCCTTAAGTAATATCTTTTGATTAGGTAATAATAGTAGACCTCTTGTCTATAATAGAGATTATGAGACCGTATCAGCTGATTCATATTCTCATTGAAATGCTTAGGAACCACTCCAATTCTTGACTTCATATAGGTCTCGTTTGTTAAGGATTCACCATACAATTCATAATAATTGAAGTCAATGAAATAGAGCAAAACCGAAATTACCGTTTTTCCAAGGTTTTCCTTATGTGTGCAACGTGATATAATGTATAGTATAATTTTTATGTACTTTTCTTTTTTAAAATCCATATTAAACACCAATCATTAATTCAATAATCAAATAAACCAAATAAAATGATTCAAATTTAATATTGTAAATTAAAAAAGAGTAACCATATGAACACTAGAATATTAGTTTCAACTTGCTATTAAAAGAAAAGAAAGAGCATATGAAAATTAATGAAAAACAATTGAAAATATTTATATAATATAAAATTAAAAGGTACCTATAGAAAAATAATTTAAAGGTACCTTTAAAAAAAATTATGGAAATAAAATTATGGATTTTAAAAAAACACTAAAAACTATAGGAAAGCTTCTTAGCCCTTTAAAAAAGAGCATAATTCCACTTATTCTTATCGTTGCATTCCTACTCATTGATGTTTACTGTAACCTTACTCTACCTAAATACACTGCAGACATTGTAGATGTGGGTATACAGAACACAGATTTCAATTATATAATAAGCGTAGGAACAATGATGATGGCTATGGTCTTGATAGGGGTATTTGCTACAATAGGACTTTCATACTTCTCAAGCAAAGTGTCAGCAGCTTATGGAAGGGATTTAAGAAAAATAAGCTATGAGAAGATATTGAAATTTTCAAACTTTGAATTGAACAAGATATCAAGAGCATCACTCATTACACGTAATACAAACGATGTATATCAAATACAAATCTTCTTAGGATTGTTCTTTACAACAATACTCTTTTCACCAATATTAGGTATAGGGAGCATACTTAAGGCAATGGAACTTGGAACCAACCTTTTATGGATCATTGCAGTGACATTTGCTGCTGCAATCATACCTTTTGTAATAATATTCATCAGAACCGTTCCTTACTTCAAGATAATGCAGGAATTGACTGATAAGATCAACCAGACCTCAAGGGAAATATTGATGGGAATACCTGTAATCAAGGCATTCGTAAGACAGGACTATGAAGAGGAAAGATTTAGAAAGACCAATGAAGACTTCCGTTCAGTGAACTTGAATGTATTCAGAATACTCTTAGTATTATTGCCTGCAATGACCTTACTCTTAAACCTAATGATAGTTCTCATTTTATACTTTGGAGCATATGATGCAATCCAAGGTGAGATATTAACTGGAACAATCATAGCATTCATCCAATACGCTACACAAATCGTAATGGCATTCCTTATGATGGGAGGATTCCTTGTCATGATTCCAAGAATATTGGTATCCGGAAGACGTGTAGCTGAAGTTATAAATACAGAAATAACAATCAAAGATGTGCCGATTGACACCATAGATAATAATCCTGTAATTGAATTTAAGGATGTCGTTTACACTTATCCTGGAAGTGAGAAGGAAACATTAAAAGACATCAACTTCAAATTGGAAAAGGGAAAAACCACTGCAATAATAGGAGGAACTGGAAGCGGAAAATCCACAATCCTAAATCTGATTCCTCGTCTTCAAGATGTAACTGGCGGTGAAATACTAGTCAATGACAAGAATATCAAGGATTACAAATTAACCACATTGAGAGAAAGAATCTCCTATGCTCCACAAAAGGCAATTCTTTTTGAAGGAACAATAAGGTCAAATATGCTGATAGGAAAAGAGGATGCAAGTGATGAAGAGATTGAAAAAGCATTGAAAATGGCAGAAGTTGACTTTATAGAAAGCTTGGAAGATGGTGTTTCACAAGGAGCATCCAATTACTCCGGAGGGCAAAAGCAACGTCTACAACTTGCAAGATCCATATTGGCTGAACGTGACTTCTACCTATTTGACGACTGCTTCTCAGCACTTGACATGAACACTGAAGCAAAGGTAAAAGAGAACCTAAAAGGCTTAAAGGAAAACTCATCAATGCTTATTGTATCACAAAGGATTTCAACAATCATGGATGCTGATGAGATTATTGTTCTTGATGAAGGTGAGATAATAGATAAGGGAAGCCATGATTACCTTAATGAGAACTGCAATATCTATAGAGAAATAGTATCCTCACAAATAGACCGTTCAAAAGACTTATTGTATGATAATGAGGAATCCTCTAATTATGTTCTAGATACAAGTTACCTTAAGAAAACAGCAGGAGGTAAATGATATGGCAAGAAAACCACGAAGAGCACCTCCTGAAAAACCGGCAAACGCTAAGCAATCAATAAAGAACATATTCTCTCTCTTGACAGGATATAAATTGAAGTTAAGCTTGACAGTTATATGTGGAATCATATCAACAGTGTTTTCAGTCATAAGTCCTCTTTTAATAGGATTTGCTACAACTGCAATATTTGATGGAATAAACTCTGGAAATATGGATTTGAATCATATAATCAATCTCCTCATTGCAATCGTAATCTTATATATCATAAGTGCAGTCTTTTCATATCTGCAAAGTTATCTCCTTCTGGACATAACAACAGATATCAGTTATAATCTAAGAAAGGACTTAATTGAAAAGATCACTCATTTGTCAATGGCTGATTTGGACATAAACACCAGAGGAGACATCCTATCAAGAATCACAAACGATGTGGACTCTCTTCAAACAGGAATTGTTCAAACATTCAACCAATTGTTGACTGGAGTCATAACAATAATCGGCGTTACAGTGATGATGCTCTCAATTAACTTATGGTTAACCCTTACCACAATAGTGTTGGTACCAATCGCTTTCCTGATTATAACATATATAACCAAATTCTCACAGGATTACTATCTAAAGCAGTTAAGATACAGAGGAAACTTGAATGGGCAAATAGAGGAATCATTTACAGGTCATGAAATCATCCGATCATTCAATCAGGAAAAAGAATCCATGAGAATCTTTGAAGAGGAAAATGAGAATTGGTATGAACAGGAATGGAAATCCAAGTTCTTTTCAAGCCTATCCGGTCCTTTCGTACACTTCATTTCCAATTTGCAATATGTGATCATATCAGTTCTTGGAGCAGTTCTCGTGCTTCAAAAGGCAATAAGCGTAGGAGACATTTTGGCATTTATCCAATACTCCAAAAACTTCACAACACCTATTGAACAGATAACAAGAATAATGAATATGATACAGACTGCAATGGCTGCAAGTGAAAGAATATTCGAGTTACTTGAAATAAGGATTGAAGAAAACCCTTCAAAAGAGCAAATCAATGGAATTAATGATGAAATAAGCTTTGAAAATGTCAACTTCGGTTACAGTGAGTATGAGCCAGTAATCAAGGACCTTTCATTCAAAGTCAAGAAGGGTGAAAAAATAGCTATTGTAGGAGAAACTGGAGCAGGGAAGACCACAATAGTTAAACTTCTTATGAGATTCTATGACCTGAATAGCGGCGAGATAAAGATTGATGGAGTAAACATCAACAATTACGACAAGCATAGCGTAAGGTCTCTTGTAGGAATGGTGCTTCAAGACACTTGGCTATTCAATGACACAATATACAACAATATACGTTATGGTAAATTGGATGCCACTGAAGAGGAAGTCATAAACGCTTCAAAAGAGGCTCATGCAGACCATTTCATAAGGCAAATCCCTGAAGGATACGAAAGTGAGCTTAACGAAGATGCAGACAATATCTCCCATGGTCAGAAGCAACTCTTGACAATTCCAAGAACCATTCTATCAAACAAGCAGATACTGATCCTGGATGAAGCAACATCTTCAGTGGATACAAGAACTGAAAAGATAATTCAGGAAGCTATGGATAAGCTAATGAAAGACAGAACAAGCTTCATCATTGCTCACAGATTGTCAACTGTCAGAAATGCAGACAAGATAATTGTAATTGAAGATGGACATATCATAGAGCAAGGTTCACATGAAGAGCTATTGGAGCAAAAAGGATATTATTACAATACCTTGAATGCACAAAGAAAGGAGAATATCATATGAATGGGAAAAATAATTTAGATGAGGATTTGAAAAATCATATCGAACAGTTTAATCCTAATAAAGTGAATAACAAATTATTGTTCCATAAATTCATTATGATAAATGAAATTCTGGATAAGAGGAATAAAAAGCAAAACCCAGAAATGAAAAGCATCACTAAGGGACAAGGCAGACTAATTGGTTTTTTAAAAAGGAAAGACGGATTTTCCACTAAGGAATTATCTGAAATACTAAATATCAGTGTTACTTCCCTTAATGAAACATTAAATAAGTTGGAACAGCAGAATTTCATTAGAAAAGTTCCATCCTCTAAAGACAAAAGGATTTTACTTGTCGAATTAACGGAAGAAGGCAGGGATATTGAATTTAAAAATCATGAAGATATCGATATCTTTGACGCTTTAAGTGAAGAGGAAAAGGAAAATCTTAATGAATATTTGAATCGCTTAACTGTAGCGCTTCACAATAAATTCAAGGAAGAAAACCCTGAAAAGTATGAAAAGATAATTAAAAACAGAAAGGAAATCTTTGAAAAATACTTTAAGGGATATAAGCCTCATGAGGAATGGGCAGGATTGTTTAATTGTGATAAAAAATAGTCTTGCTAATCTAATAAAATAAAAAAAGAATAAAAAAGAATGAAAAATCTGAATAAGACTTATTTTTTAGAATTGCCTAATTCGTAAGTCTTATTTACAATAAGTTCAAATAAATTGTCTGTTTTTAACTCAATTGGCTTATGAGGATTTACTATAAAGCTTAGAGCTTGTTTGGTAATATCCTCTAAATCAGTTGTTCTATACATCAAACCATTATCCACATAGAACTGGTCTACAGATAAGGTGTCTCCAGGATAACATGAAATGACAGGAGTCTGTAGAATAGCCGCTTCCCTATTCATTGTTCCACCTGCACCAATTACAAGATCACATGCCTTAATGATACTTGAAGTGTAAACTGGAGGCTTGAGAATTGTTACGTTCTTGATTCCTTCAAAAATCTCTGCTTGCTCTTTAAATCTAGGGAGAATAAGGATATTAGCATATTCCTTCAATACATCCACTACTGGAGACAATACAGATTTTCTGCAATCGGTATTCAAATAGGAAGCAAGAGAAGGTTCAGGCCTCATTAAGATAGTCTTTTGAAGTGGCAAATCAAGACCTAAATCATCAAAGACATTCTCATTAAATTTAAAATTGTTGAAGTGCATAAGCTCAGAAGTTCCATTATACTTGATGATATCATTTGGATTTGCACCATACTGCATCAATTTCCACTCATCGATAATGCTTGGGACTATGATCTTGCTGCATAATGGAAGAGTCAACTTGTTTGCAGCCATTGCATGCTCATTATCAAGAACAAAAAGACTTGGAATTGCAAGGCCAAATGCTACCCTTGGAAGTTCAATTGAATGCTTTGACAATGCCACATCAAAGTTTTCACCGGAAACAAGGTCTGCCAAGTCTACA
This sequence comes from Methanobrevibacter sp., assembly GCA_016291275.1. GTDB lineage: Archaea > Methanobacteriota > Methanobacteria > Methanobacteriales > Methanobacteriaceae > Methanobrevibacter. Next base: position 6,857 of record JAEEWY010000006.1, read on the forward strand.
ACACGCTGTGCACTTTCCTTTAGCTTTTCTTCCAATGTGACTCCATGCTTACCTACAGATACAAAATCAATATCGTACATATCCATTAACTTATGAATATCCCCGAATTTACGAGCTGTAACTAAAACATCGTCTCCCTCATTCTCAAAATACTTAATGACATCTTTAAAAAATCTTACATGAGGAGCATTTGATATATCAATCCATATTTTCATGAAATCACCTTTTATAAATATTATTTTAGTAATACTTAATAAATTTTAGTAATAATTTAATAGAAAAATAAAATTAAAAGAAATAAAAATCTAAAAAAGACTTATTTGAAAAAATAATAAAAAAAGTTAAAATAAAAAAATAAAAATAGAAGAAAGATTAATGATGATGGTCATGATCATGACTGTGCTCATGGTCATGGTCATGATGATGGTGATGTTCAGCTTCATGTGCTTTAGCATCTTTAATAGCTTCAATCACTTCATCTAATCCTTTACCTTCTTTTAAACTGGTTGTAATGACTTTAACATCAGGATTAAGTTTTTTAGCATCAGCAACCATTTTATCAGTGCTTGCACCAACAGCATCAGCTAAATCAATCTTATTGATGATAATCAAGTCAGAGTCTTTGAAAATGTAAGGGTGTTTTTCTACAGTATCGTCACCTTCAGTAACACTTACAACAACAATTCTCATATGGGAACCTAATTGGAAGTCAACAGGACAGATTAAATTACCTACATTTTCAATGAAAAGATAATCAATATCATCAAGAGGAAGGTCACCTAAACCGTGACTTACCAAATGTGCATCCAAGTGACATTCTGTACCAGTGTTCAATCCTACAACAGGTGCATTATGGGATTTGATCCTATCAGCATCAAAATCACTGATGATATCTCCAGCGAGTACACCTATCTTTGCATCAAGGTTATCAATCAAGTCTTCAATAAGAGCTGTTTTACCAGATCCAATAGCTCCTACGAAGTCTATACAAAATATATCGTGGTCTTCCAATAAATGTAAATTCTTATGTGCTAATCTGTCATTAGCATCCATAATATTCTTTGCTATCTCTACATCTGCAATCTTATGCATATGATTCACCTTCAAAACATGTAATTTTATAATAAGTTTAATAATTTTAAAAATTTGGACAATATTTTTAGTATTTTATTAAAAAAGTATCAAAATTATCAAAAGAAATATTAATTATTTTAATAGAATTTTCTATTGCGAATTTTAGCCAGTTTTTGATGAATGTGAAATGAAAATTTTATCTAATTTTCATCATCATCTTTTTCAATGCTGATACTTCTGACAGTGATGTCCTTACCATTCAAGACTTGAACCCTATGACTTTCACATTCAGGACATAAGATCATAGGTGCATAGTGGTCACTGTCATCAATGTCACCTATGCCTTCAAAGCCACAATTGTGACATTTAATTTCAACATCCACAGTATTGATAATCATCTCAGCGTTTTTAGTAAGTTCTTCCCCTTCACACATAACGCCAAGCATGAATTTTAATTGTTCCGGATTTAACATAGCCAATCTTCCAATCTCAACAACTATTTCAGTTACTTCATTTGCATCATTAGCAACTGCAGTGTCATAAACTGTGTTAAAAATCCCTTGAGCCATAGCAAATTCGTGCATTCAATATCTCCAAATATAAATTAATTAAATTATAATATAATATTTTAATTAATATAATATAAAACTATTGTTAATAAATAAAACAATTATTATTTAACTAATTCGTAAGTAATACTTTTTAAAGAATAAATAAAATAAAAAATGGAAATTGGAATTCCATTGATAAAATAAGATTAATTAAATAGAATATTGAAATAAAAAAAATAAAAAATATGGATTTTAATTATCTTAAAGCATCAGCAATCAATTTAGCTACAGAAATGCAGCTAACATCTGATTTTAAGGTATCTGTACTTGATAAGTCACGAGCTCCTGCAGCCATGATCTTTAAAACAGCATCATTTACAAGAACTGGGTGAACACAGCAGACATCTACAGATTTTGCACCATGCTCCTTTAGGATACCTATTGCATTTACAATTGTTCCACCAGTAGCGATAATGTCATCGATGATAACTGCTTCTTTTCCTGCTACAGAATCGATGTTAACTTTAGAATCCTTTTTAACCTTATCAAGATCCTCTGAATCAAAATCACATTGAACATCAACGATTCTGGTTTCAACCTTGTCAGGACCTAATCTGACTTTGCTCATATATGTACAGTTGCAGCCAAGGATTTCAGCTATTTCCTCTGCAAATCCTAAAGCCCCTTTATCTGGAGCAATTATGATAGGGTTTTCCACTTTGTCAGCAATGTATTCTGCAATTGGTGCCATAGCAGAAAGGTTTGCAGTTGGAATGTTAAAGAAATCTCTGACACTGTCTTCATGCAAGTTGATTGAAATGAATTCATCTGCACCGGATTCTTCAATCAAATTGGATACTAATTGAGCAGAAATAGCTTCCCCATCTTTAAATCTTAATTCCTGTCTACCATAACCTAAATATGGGACAACCACTTTAATATGCTCTGCACCTAAGTCTTTAAGAGTTCTAAGTATAAATAACAATTCAATTAAATTTTCATCTTGAGGAAAACCTGTTGATTGAATAACTGTAACATTCTTTTCAACTTCCCCTTTGATTCTAACATACCTTTCTCCATCAGGGAATTTTTTAGTTTCAAGAGGACATAAGGTTTCTCCTAATTCCTTAGCAACGTTTGCTGCCAATTTTTGTGATGCTGAACCACCAATTATCAAAATAATCACCAAAAATATTGTCGTTAATCTTAAAATTTTATTAATTAATCAAATTAATAATATACTAATATCTTTATAAATGTTTATAATTAAATATTACTATTTTAAAAATAGTGAAAATACCAAGAATAAAAAAATAGTGAAAAGTTAAAAAAAAGTAGAATAATAAAAAAAGTAAAATAAATAAAAAAAGCTAAAATAAAAAGTCAATAAAATCAATGAAAAGATTTATTGAAATAAAAAAAGTTAAAATAAAAAAATAAAAAATAGAAAAATTATTTTTATCTGCTTACAGCTTCATTGCTGTCTCTTCTAATGGATACAGTATGAGCCAATACTAAAGATCCCAAGAACATGAATGTAAGTAAAGCCATACCGTTTACAGTCCTGTTGAATAGGAAAAGACCAATGATAGCTTGAGAAACAAAACCGGTAAGGGAACCAATTAAAAGAACCTCTTTACCAAGGTATTTTCTATTTTTACTTTCTCTTTTATGTCTGTATTCTCTTAAAATCAATAATCCAACGATAATTGTTCCTAAAACTATTAAGAGCAATATCAGGAATGTGAGATATCCAAAGTCATAAGCATAACCAAAAATACCTGGAAGCATATAATCGATTGTATCCTTTCTGGTTACTAATAGACCAAAGAAGAGAGGGAACGGTAAACCAAACAATAAAATGAATTGCATTGGCAAACTGATATAACCGTCTGCAAATCCGGAACTATTGGACCAGTAAGAGGATGCAGGATCATGTCCAATTAACCAAGTATTTTCAACTACTAATTTTAAACTGGATAATGAATTTGTTGCAAGTCTTGAAATCCTGAGCACTGGAGAGAAAACCTCCATACCACTGATTCTTGCAACTATCTCTAATACTCCAAAAGCAACTAATGCAGCTCCAAAGAACATTCCAATTCTTCTCAATGTAAGAATGGATTTTTGTCTAAAGGATTTTGAAATAATAGTGTATCCTATGAATAAACCAACAAACCATAATAATAAGAAAGATCTATGCATTGCTCCTCCAAAGATAGTAATAGCTGCAAGAAGTATATAAACTATCCTTTTCAGCCGCCCTACATTAACCCCCGACTCTTCCATCACCTTCAGCGAAGCTAATGCAGTTATAATAGCTAAAAGAGCAATTGGGCCGAATGGGTGAGTAAATTCATGCTGACCAAATGACAATATCAAGAACGCTAAATCCGCTCCGAATAAAATTGCAAATCCTCCAGATAAGAATAGTGACAGGAAAGTGACTACACTTAATGAAAAAGGAACTAGATTTAGAACAAATATCATGGTAGCAAGTAAAATCAAACCTACTTCGACTATAAGTTGAAAATGATTTTGAGCTATCAATAACATGAAATCACACAATAATAATTAATTTTTAAAGTTTTTAATTTATAAATCGAATAATAGATAATCTTTAAAAAGTCTAAAACAACTTTTAAGATTATATATACATCATTATTTTTATTTAATTAAGTATTTAAATATTAGTAAAATTAGAAAGAATTTTAAAAATCATAGAAAAAGAATAATGAAAAATAGAAAAATTAGAAAGAAATAAAAAAGAAAGAGAAAAGTTAGTTTTGAAAAAGAATTCAAAACCAATTAAATTATCATGATTTTAATGTTACCTAACAAGATATCCGGAATGATAGGCAATGGGTTTACATGTGTAATACTCATAGCAACAGCATCACCACGGGAGTTTCCTTCAACCCAGTCATGTTGACGGATAGTGTCTAGAATATTATCTCCGAAAATATGTGCAGCTGCTTGATCGTTAATGATCACTAAAAGATGAGGGCTTACACCATAAGTATATTCCATAATCTCTTTTGCATCTTGATAAGGATGATCAGTCATGTAAATGTTATGAAGGGTATGACCATTTGCATTATGTGAACTTCCAGGATAAATCCAATTAAATCCTCCGTTTATACTCCACAAAGCAGCCATATCTACTCCAGGAATTGATCCTTCAGTATCATCTTGAGCTAAAATCAATACCCCTGAAAATGCGGTTATTGCTAAAAACAAAACAACAATAACAGCTACGATACCAATAGCTCTTTTTAAAGTAGTTGCCATTTTATCACCACCATAATTTATCAAATTGATAAAAATGAATATTTAATATAAATTTACTATAAGATGTTTTTACATCTAATTATTATTATAACACATTTTTAATATATAAACTTTTTGCATATACAACAATAAAAATAAGCTAAAATAGCAATTAGAATAGAAAAATAAGTAATAAATAAAAAAATTAGAAAATAAAACTGAAAATTATAAAATTTAAAAATAAAAATAGAATATTAAAAAAAGAAAATAAAAATAAGAAAAATTTAGAGATTAGTTATGACTTGGATTAGACAAAGCCATAGAGTCAGCAGATACCTTACTGGTTACAGCACCACTGATTTCTCTCATTTTCTTAATCAATCTTTCCTTTTTGCTACCATTAATCAAGATATTCTCTAAAACATCTTCAATGGTTTCAATAGGAATGATTTCAATCATGTCTTCATACTTTTTCTCAAGCATTACGTCATCCATATTGGATTTAGGAAGTAAAACTTTCTTAATGCCTGCTTCTGCTGCTGCTTCAATCTTAGCAGTAGCTCCACCAATAGGCATTACATCTCCACGAACGCTTAATGAACCTGTGAGTGCAACAGATTGATCAATAGGAATTCCTTCAACAGCAGAAATTACAGCTGCAGTTATTGAAACACTTGCACTGTCTCCTTCAACTCCATCATAACTTTGGAGGAACTGAACATGAATATCGTGATTGGAAATGTCAACTTGGGTGTATTTCTTAATGATTGCACTTACATTCTGAACTGAATCCAATGCAATTTCTCCAAGCTTACCTGTTACGATAATCTTACCTTCATTCTTGCTGTTTGCAGGAGCCATTTCAGCAGCGATTGGCATAACAATACCACTTCTGTCACCCATAACCGCTAAACCATTGACCATACCGATTTTTCCACCAGATGAATGGAATACACTGTATTCTTTTCTTTGGATAATGGATCTGTCAACAATTTGCTGTTCTAATGTTCTTGCAAATCTTTTAGCAGTTACAACATGCTCAGCAGTTACTAAATCTGCACCTTCCTCAATAGCTACATCTCCAGAGGAACGTACTAAACCACCTAACTCTCTTAATCTAAGAGTCAATGCGTTTTTTCTGCCTGCTCTACGTTTAGCTTCCAAAATGATTTCGTCAAGTGCATCAGTTGCAAAGTGTGGAATTCTTCCATCATTCTTGACTTCCTGAGCTACGAATTGGACAAGTTTTTTTCTGTTTTCTTCAGTGTCTTCCATATAGTCTTTCATAAAGACTTCGTAACCGTATCCTCTGATTCTTGAACGCATTGCAATGTGCATGCCTTCGAGAACTTGAATGTTACCGGAAGCTACAAGAACAAAATCACAAGGAACTGCTTGAGAACGAACCATTGCACCACTGCTGTTTTCACTTTGACCAGTGATTGCATATTTTTTCTCTTGCATTGCAGATAAGAGCTCTTGTTGGGTTTTCATGCTCATTGTACCTATTTCGTCAATGTATAAAACCCCTTTATGTGCCTTATGGATCATTCCGCTTTCAACACGTTCGTGTGCAGGGGTTCCAAGACCACCGGATTGGTAAGGGTCGTGTCTTACATCACCAAGCAATGCACCTGCATGAGCACCAGTAGCATCCATAAATGGTGCAAATCTTTTATCTCCATTGTTCACTAACAATTTTGGAGCGCTATTGGATACTTTAGGCTTGATTTGCATTGAAATAAATATAACAAGAAGTGCAGCAATAATAGCTTCAAATATTCTTTGATACATTAATCCAAGAACGAAAATAGCTGCAGTGACGAACATGGTAATCATCATCTTTTTCTCATCACCGCTTTTGGCATTAGCCTTGTTTGCCTTAACTATCTTTTTACCTTGACCTGCTGGCACGGTTCTAATCAATGGATAATTGCTGTCTTCTGGATTTGGATAAACCAATACATCCTGAAGAACTTCAGGAGGCAATAATTCAGCCATACCCTTAGCTAACATTGACTTACCTACACCAGGGTCACCAATAAGAAGAACATTTCTTCTTTGTTTTGCTGCCTTTTTAATAGTCTCAACAGACTCTTCATGACCAATGACCTGATCAATAAGCAAAGGAGGCACTTCTATATCAGCAGTATTTGAAATTGACTCATAATCAAGCATAGGTTTGATTCTGCGGTTTCCTTCATCATCTTCAACAAATTCGACTTCAAGGGAATCCTTTTCTTCAGACTTGGTTTCTGCAATTTCTTCAACTGCATCAGCATCAGCAACATCATCAGCTTCTTCAGCTTCATCAATTATATTGTCTTCTACAGAAGAGTCTACGATTTCTTCTTTAGACTCTAACTCTTCTACTTCTGTAGCCATTACTTTATCTTCTTCCATATAAAACCTCCTAAATATTTTCATTTTACTTAATTTCTAGTTAATATGACACATTGTTTTTTAAATAAAGTTTTAAATTTATAAATTACCTCATATTTCACCAATAATTCATTAATATTTCATTATATTAATATATATTAAACTACATGCTTAATAACTTTATGATTTTAGTTATATAAAAAGGTTTGTATTTTAGTAACTTTTATTAACTAAAATAAGCGAACATGAAAATCAAAAAATTAATCCCAAGATAATCAAATCAAATAAAACTTATATTTTATAAAAAACAAATGAAACTAATATACAAGAATTTTGGGTAAGATTATGACAAAATGTTTAATGATTCAAGGAACTGCTTCCAATGCAGGAAAGAGTTTAATCGTTGCAGCACTTTGTAGAATATATACAAAAAGAGGGTATAAGGTTGCACCATTCAAATCACAGAATATGTCCTTAAACTCCTACACTACAAAGGAAAACAAGGAAATTGCCATTGCACAGGTATTGCAGGCAAAAGCTGCAAATATAGAACCTACAGTAGACATGAACCCTATTTTACTAAAGCCAAAAGGGGAATCATGTTCACAGGTAATCATTCAAGGTGAAGCAGTTGGAAACAAGGACTTCTTTAGAAAGTATGACAAGACAAAAGCTACCCAAAAGGACATTGACAATAATCTAATGGATGATGAAGATTATAGAATCATAGCAAAAGAAGCTGTAATAGACTCATTAAACAACTTAAAGAAAGAATATGACATAATTATTATGGAAGGTGCTGGATCTCCTGCTGAAATCAACTTAAGGGAGGGAGACCTTGCAAACATGGGGGCTGCCGAAATAGCTGATGCAAATGTGCTTCTTGTTGGAGACATTGACAAAGGAGGGGTCTTTGCATCAATAGCTGGAACATTCTTGCTTCTTGATGATGCAGACAGGTCAAGATTCAAAGGAGTTATCATAAACAAATTCAGAGGAAAACAGGAATTGTTATGCTCTGGAATTGAAAGACTTGAAGAAATCATTGAAGTTCCTGTCCTTGGAATAGTTCCTTATGCAGAGAACTTGCAGCTTCCTGAAGAGGATTCCGCATCCCTAAAGGAACATGACTGGACCAAGGAATTTGAAAGCAATGACGATCATATAATCATTGGAGTGATCAAGCTTCCAAAAATAGCTAATTTTACAGATATCGACCCATTTGACACAGAAGAGGATGTTGAAGTCAGGATGATTGAAGTCCATAACTATCAGGACAAGATAAAGGATGTTGATGCATTGATCTTGCCTGGAACAAGAAATTCCACTGAAGACATTATGGAACTGGAAAAATCAGGTTTGGCAGACAAAATCAGGGAATTGTCAAATGAATCTAAAATACCAATCATTGGAATCTGTGGAGGATACCAAATATTGGGAAATAAGATTTATGATAAGGACCATAAGGAATCAAAGCTTGATGAAGTGGAAGGATTAGGTCTTTTGGATATTGAAAGCGAGTTCGTTAGAGAAGGCAAAATCGTTAAGCAGAGCTTAGCTACAATCGAAATAGACGAAGAATCCGATAAGGATGGCATGTTCCATGAAATCTTTTCAAAAATCAATGGTGAAGAGGTTACAGGCTATGAATTGCATGAAGGAACTACAAACCTCATAAGTGCAAACCCATTATTCAAAATAGAAAAGGGAATTGGAAACAACGACAATGACCAATTAGATGGGGCATACAGTGAGAATGTATTTGGAACCTATTTCCATGGAATCTTCAATAACTACAATATAAGAAGGGAATTCCTAAATCATTTAAGAAAAGGCAAAGGGCTTGAAGAAAGAATAGGTGAAGATCCATTTGAAACAAGCGTAGAGAATTCACTTGAAAAATTAGCGAATATTGTAGAGGAAGCTCTTGATATGGATTACATTGATAAACTTATTTTTGATGAATAAAAAGTTAAAAAATCAATAATTAATAAAATAATAATTATAGAAAAAATAGCTTAAAAGTTAATAAAAAATTAAAAAAGAACTAAAATAAGAAAATAAGATAAGTAAATAAAAAAGTAAGAAAATAAAAAAAGTTAAGAAAGTAGAAATCTAGTTGAGATCTCTACCAAAGATGTGAACAGCACAAGTACCACCAGTACCACCAACATTATGGGTCATACCGATTTCAGCACCATCCACTTGACGTTTACCTGCTTCTCCTCTTAATTGCCATACGATTTCAGCAGCTTGAGCAATACCAGTAGCTCCAAGAGGGTGACCTCTTGCTTTTAAACCACCAGATGGGTTAATTGGACAATCACCATCGATATTGGTTTGTCCTTCCTCAAGAACTTTTCCACCTTCACCTTTCTTAGCAAATCCGAGGTCTTCAATTGCAAGCAATCCGTTGATTGAGAAACAATCGTGAACTTCAGTAGCATCAATATCCTTTACAGTCACTCCAGCCATATCATATGCTTTTCTGGAAGCTGCAATGGTTGCATCCAAAGTAGTAATGTCTTTTCTGCTGTGCAATGCAATGGTTCCAGAAGACTGTGCAGATGCTCTTACATAAATAGGAGTGTCTGTGAACTCCTTAGCTCTTTCTGCTGCACAAATAACAATAGCTGCTGCACCGTCAGAAACAGGTGAACAGTCGAGTAAAGTTAATGGATCTGCAACAGGAGAGGATGCCAATACTTTATCAACACTAATTTCAAATGGGAATTGAGCATTAGGGTTGTTTGAAGCGTTTTTGTGGTTTACTACAGACATCATAGCCAATTGCTCTCTTGTAGTTCCATATTCGTACATATGTCTTTGAGCAATCATAGCGTATAATGATGGGAAAGTAGCTCCTTGCTGTGCTTCCCATTCTTGGTCAGAAGCGGTAGCAATAGCTGGAGTTGCATCAACAACATCTGTCATCTTTTCCACACCAGCAGATACCACTACATCATGGTATCCTGAAGCAACAGCCATAATACCTTGTCTAAGTGCGAGTCCTCCTGATGCACAAGCAGCTTCAACTCTTGTACATGGAATTGGGTTCATACCCATACTATCAGAAATAAGTGCTGCTATATGTTCTTGACCTACGAAAAGACCTGCAGACATGTTTCCAACAAACATTGCCTCTAAGTCTGCACCGCTAACATTAGCATCTTCCATAGCTCCAAGACCAGCTTGTGAAATTAATTCTCTAAATGAACTGTCCCATAATTCACCGAATTTTGTTTGGGAAGCTCCGATAATTGCAACATCTCTCATTTTTTCACCTTTATCATAATAATTATAATTAATTCCTCTAACTTTATCCTCTTTCTATGCCATTCTAAGTTTTCCTTTAAATTTAGCATAAACTGCATAATCAACATAAATCTTTTTAGAGAGGATTTCTTCAGTTGTAGGAGCTAAATTTTTAACTTCTTCAATTCTGTCATTTACAGTTAAGGTAAATCCATCACTACCTGCACCTGAACCGTAGGATACAATGAAAATCTTATCTCCAGGTTCTGCTTTATCCAAAACATTGGAAAGTGCTAAAGGAACAGCACCAGAGTATGTGTTTCCTACATTAGGAGTTAAGAGACCGTCTTTATATTGTTCTGGTTTGAATCCTAATTTTGTAGCTGCTCTTAAGTAGAATTTACCATTAGGTTGATGGAAAATAGCATAATCATAATCTTCCACTGTTGTATCGGTTTTCTCAAGCAATCCTTTTGCTGCTCCAAATACATGTTTGAAGTAAGCTGGATCACCAGTGAATCTTCCTCCGTGACTTGGATAAGGTTGACCTTCTCTTCTGTAAAAATCAGGAGTGTCAGTAGTGTAGCTGTAAGTAGTTCCAAAGTCAGCAATGGTATTTTTATTACCAATGATATAAGCTGCACCACCAGCAGATGCAGTGTATTCCAAAGCATCTCCAGGAGCTCCTTGAGAGGTATCAGCACCAATAGCTAAACCGTATTTAATCATGCCAGAGTCTACTAAACCCATAGTGGCTTGAATTCCTGCAGTTCCTGCTTTACAAGCAAATTCCAAATCTGCTGCAGTCATATCAGGAGTAGCTCCAATTGCTTCTGCAACGATTGTAGCGGTTGGTTTTACTGCATAAGGATGAGATTCTGAACCGACATAAACCGCTCCAATATCTTGAGGATCGATTTGTGCTCTAGCTAATGCGTGTCTTGCAGCGGTAACTGCAATGGTTGCAGTGTCTTCATCAGATGAAGGCACTGATTTTTCATTAACGATTAAACCGTTTGAGATTGAATCAGGGTTATCTCCCCATACCTTTGCGATTTCTTCTACTTTAATTCTATATGAAGGCACATTTGCCCCATATCCAACAATTCCTGCCATTAAATCACAACCATTTAATAATTTAGTTTCAATTAAAATAGCTAATAATTGCTATTAATTTAATTTTATTTAAATAAATAAATATAATTTTCAATTTCAACAATAATTTTATCTTTTATTTTGCTTTATAATGAAATATAAACTTAAAATGACTAAAAAAAACTTAAAATATTCATTATAAGGTTATATTAATATAATATTATTTTTTAATACATATAAACTTAATTAATAAAATAAAGAAAAAACAAGTAAAAATCAGCTAAAAAATGATTAAAAAGCTATACTAAAACCAGTTAACTATAAAATCATTAGAAAAATAGTTAAAAATCATAAAATTGTTAGAAAAATAATGTATAAAAAAAGATCATAAAAAACAGATGCAGCTGCCGGGATTCGAACCCGGGTTGTAGGCTTGGAAGGCCCAAGTAATAACCAGACTATACCACAGCTGCAATATAAAAAAAGTGCGGCGTCCGGGATTTGAACCCGGGTCTCTAACGTGGCAGGCTAGAGTCTTAACCAGGCTGGACTAACACCGCAATATACAACATATAAATGTTAGTTAACATAATATATAAATCTTTCTATAATTAAGATTTTCAATATATAATTAACAAAAAAAGCAATAATTGCAGTTTAAATAAGAAAAAACATTAGATATTTAAAGCAGATGATTTATCAAAGGAAGCATAGATTGAATACCTAAAACAAATATAGCAAATCCACCAATAAACTCAATATGTCTGGAATATTTCATAGCGGATTTTGTACCGAAAACACCTATAAACTGCCAAGTAATTACTGCTAATAAACTTAGTCCTGCAACAAGTATAGGATCTGCACCTTCAATTACGCCTTGAGCGGATAAAACCAAGTTTTCGATGTTTCCGAAAATTAATAATCCTAAGAAAGGCTTATACTCATTTACAAAATCTTTAAATGAAGACATTCTATCACTAACCTCTAACTGCTTCTAGCATTGATTGAATACCTAAAATAAAAATAGCTAATCCGCCAATGAATTCAATGTAAATACCATAAGCTTCCAATTGCTGAGTACAGACAGTACCAATTATTAGCCAACAAGTTACGACAATTAAACTAAAAATAGCTAATTTCAAAGGATTTGCTGCTTTAACTACCCCTTGAGAAGCTAAAATTAAGTTCTCGATATTTCCAAAAATTATTAAGGAAATTAAACCAATTGATAAAGCCATATTCATCTAATCACCATTTACTCCATATGATTAAAATGATTGCTATTTTTTATTAGTTATTATTTTAGAAGAGATATGAAAAAATATCAATGAAAAATAATAATTAATAAGAAATATAAGCAAAATTAATCTTTAACATATTTTATTAATATTTAATCATATTTAAAATTTACTTAAAAAAATTAATCATTCTTAAAAATTAGAATAAAAATATTAAATTGTTTTTAAAAACTAAAAATAAGAAAAAAAGAAAAGAAAAGAAAAAATAAAAGCAAATAACTGAATGCATATAGAAAAAATAGATTTAATTACTTTCTAGCGATTACACAGAGCCATCCAGTTACCAATTCCCTATCTACACTATCAGGGCCACTTTTTGAGAAACATATGATATCTGAAAATCCTGCCTCACGTAAGTATTCATCAAATTCATCTTCTGAGAATATTTTCATGTCCAAGAGATCAATAAGTTCCTTTTGACGTTCATCCTCTTCATTTGGAATAGCCTCATTGCAGATGAACATTATTCCATCATCTTTCAATACCCTTCTAACTTCCTTACAGTCATTTACAAAGTCTGGCCAGAAATAAACTGTTTCAAACCCTGTTACAATATCAAAAGTATTGTCTTCAAATGGAAGTTCAGAGACAGATCCTTGAATAACCTCACATCTTCCCTCATCAATGGCATCCTGATTTAACTTTGTGGATTTCTCTACAGCTATTTCAGAATAATCAAGCCCATAAACTTTATTTTCAGTCATTTTAAGGAATCTTTCAACATTGACTCCTCCACCACAACCTATATCCAGAATAACATCATCCTTTGAAAT
>JAEEWY010000135.1 GCA_016291275.1 Methanobrevibacter sp.
GAAGTTGAAGGAATCGGTAAGAAAACAGCCAAAAACATTAGAGAAGTTGTTGAAGGCAAGTATCTGTACTTCAAGAAAGATGATAATCAAAAGAAACTTAAATAAATCTTAGGTTTCTTTATTTTTTCTATTTTTTTAAAATTTTTCTTATTTTAATTTTTAGCATGCTTGTTCGATTGATAAAAAAATTATTCTTATTTTAAATAATTATTAAATATAATAAAAGCTAAAAATAACTATTAGTTTAAAATACTATTATTTGAAAAATTTAATATAATATTTATTTCATGATATTTTTACATAATTTTTATTTCAATTACTTTTACAAATTTCATTTAGATGGTGATTATTTGAAGATTTTAATGGATGAAAGAGGAAAAAAATACTTAATCAAGGAAGACAGAGAGTTCCAAACTGATTTAGGTATTATTAAAAAAGAGCAAATGGAAAGAGCTACTATCGGTGATACAATAATCACTCATTTAAATAAGGAGTTTAAAGTCATTAAGCCAACTGTAAATGATTTCATTGACTTAATGGACAGAAGATGTTCCATTCTTATCCAAAAGGATATTGGAACTGTTCTTGCTCGCACTGGACTCGGTTCAGGTGACAGAGTTATAGATGCAGGTACAGGTGCAGGAGCAATTGCATTGAACTTCGGAAATGTTGTAGGAGAAAAAGGTAAGGTCTTTACATATGAAATAAGGGAAGACTTTGCAGAGGTCGCTAAAAAGAACATTGATGATTTTGGAATAAAGAACATTGAAGTTAAAAACCAAAACATCAAGGATGGAATCGATGAAGAGGAAATCGATTTGGTTTTCCTAGACCTTCCAAAGCCATTTGAGATCTTTGAAGATGTTAAGAAGGCATTAAGGCTTGGAGGTTGGTTAGCGGTTTATGCTCCATATATAGACCAAGCTGAAACAGCTTATAGGATTGCAAAGAAATTAGGATTTAGAGATCTTACAATTCTTGAGACCCTTGAGAGAGAAATGGAAATAAGGCCTCAAGGAACCAGACCAAAAACAAGAATGGTTGGTCATAGCGGTTATTTGGTTTTTGCACGTAAGCTTTAGCCAAACTTTTTAACTAAATTTTTTTAATTTTTAGATTTAAATTTTTTTCAATAATGACAGTTTATTTTTATAACAATTGTAATGTTTATGTGGTATCATGTTTGATGTAAATGAGTTAAAGAACAAGGTGTTGAATGGTTACAAAGTCACAAAGGAAGACGCAATGAATCTCATTGATGTTCCTTTAGATGATTTGACAAATGCAGCAAATGAGATAAGAAAGTCATTTTGCCAAAATAAATTCGATGCCTGTATGTTAATCAATGTAAAAAGCGGCAGATGCAGTGAAAACTGCAAGTTCTGTGCTCAATCCAATCATTATGATACTGATATAGAAATCTATCCTCTCTTATCCAAAGAGGAATTGAAGGAAAGGTCATTGGCTATCTACAATTCCGGATTCAAGAGAATATCCTATGTCGCTTCAGGCAGAAAAGTGACTCAAAAGGATTTTGAAATAATGGCTGGTCTCATTGAAGAGTTGAAAGAGGAAAACAGCGATATCAAGATTTGCGTTTCATTAGGACTTTTAACAAAAGACCAGATATCAACATTGAATGAAGCAGGTGTGGATAGAATCCATAACAATCTGGAAAGTTCAAGGAATTACTTCAAGGAAATATGCACCACTCATTCCTATGATGAAAAGCTCGACACTATAGAAATGATTCATGATGAAAATGTCATGATCTGCAGTGGAGGAATATTTGGAATGGGTGAAAGCTTTGAGGATAGGATTGATTTAGCATTACAGTTAAGACAGTTCAATGTAAAGTCAATTCCAATAAATGTCTTGAACCCAATCAAGGGAACTCCTGTTGAAAACAATGAGATATTGTCCAATGATGAGACATGCAGGATAATTGCAATATTCAGATTCATCAATCCTGATGCATATATTCGTATGGCTGGTGGAAGAGCTCTCTTAGGAGACAATGGTAGAAAGGCATTCCAGTCAGGTGCAAATGCTGGTATCTTAGGAAATATGCTAACCACTCAAGGTGTGGCATTGGATAATGACTTGAAACTTTTGGAAGAATTAGGCTTTGAAATAACTTACTCAATAGATGGGTTGTGATAATTGTGTCAAAAGGATTATTTGTATTGGGAACCGGTACAGATATTGGAAAGACTTATGTAACTGGTTTATTGCTCAAATACTTAAGAGACAATGGATATGACGCCACTTACTTTAAGGCAGCTTTAAGTGGGGCTATAAGAGATGAAAATGGTTCTTTGGTTCCCGGAGATGCTGTAGAAGTATTGACAATGGCTGGTTTGGAGGAAGATACAGATTTCCTGGTTCCATACATTTATGAGACTGCAGTTTCACCACATCTTGCAAGTCAGATTGAAGGGAATCCAGTAAATTTAGATGTAGTGAAAGATGCTTATGAAAAGGTATCCCAAAAATATGACTACATAGTGATGGAAGGAAGTGGGGGAATAGTTTGTCCTATACGTTACGAAGGAAAAGACAATGAAAACAATATCATGTTGGAAGATATCATCAAACATCTTGACCTTGATGTCATACTCATTGCTGATGCTGGACTTGGAACCATCAACTCAATTGTCACCACAGTTGAATACTTGAAAAACAGAAACATTCATGTATGTGGTATCATCATGAATAATTACAAGGATGAACTTATGGAAAATGACAATATCAAGATGGTTGAAGATCTTTGTAATGTTCCAGTTATAGCAAAAGTTTATCAAAATGATAAAAATTTACTGCCTAATGTAGATACCAAAGAACTAATTTCATATTTCAAATAATACTATTCATTATATTGAAGATAGCTATAATTATTTTATAGTTTATCTTAATTTCTTTTTTTATTTTATAGTTCATATCAATTAAACTTATACTTGTTTCGCATACAATAATTTTTATACATTTTTTCTAAAAAAATTCTATTTTTTTTAATTTTTTTTAAGTTTTTGAATTCAATTTTTTTAACAATAATGTTTAACCAGGTGTAGAAAAAATTTATAATATACATTGGAGTTATTAATTCCTATGAATAAAAAAATCTTAATTGCAATAATTGCAATAATCATAATAATATGTGCTGGTGCCTTTGCATTAACTAATATGCAATCAGGTAATGGTGCTTCAATAAATGTTGATGCAAATGCACTTGAAGATAAGGGAAATTTAGTTGTTGACTCAGAAGAGACCTCTGCAGACAATGGTTTGTATTCAAGTTCATCTTCTGATGAAAACGCTGTTTTAGTAAAAAACAACGGAGTATTGAAATTAGCTAATTCCATAATCAATAAAACAGGTGATACAAGCTCCACTGGTGATGATGCGGACTTTTATGGAATCAATTCAGCGATTTTGGTAAATACAAATGGAAGCTTGGATATTTCAAATGTGAAGATAACTACAAATTCAAAAGGATCAAATGGTATTTTTGTAACAAATGCAGAAAGCTCTGGAAGCTCTTCATCTAATGTTGCTTTAGATGGCACTGGTTTGGCAGAAGGGGCTAGTGGTTCAGGGGATAATTCATCTAATGGTGGTACTCCTCATGATATGCCTTCTGGTGATAATTCATCTAATGGTGGTACTCCTCCTGAAATGTCAGATTCAAATGGAGGTTCTGAAGGTGGAGACTCATCAAGTATGGCTGCATCTAACCAAGATAGTGTAGATGGAACTACAGAGGCAAATATTGAAAATGTGGAAATTA
>JAEEWY010000136.1 GCA_016291275.1 Methanobrevibacter sp.
ATCTTGAAGTGAGTGGTTGGACAAAACCTGGAAATGTTCACAGAACTAGAAATTACGATGATATGGTATTTCAGGACTTTGCAATAAGCGCTGTAGTTATTGGAGACACTATGGAAGCTGTTGCAAGTCAAGCTAAGGAAATTGATGACTTATCCAAAGCGGAATTGGGAAGATACATTTTCCAAGCTGTTGATGAAACCAACAGATGGATTGAAACCAACACTAATTTAGGCATTATGATGATGTGCATTCCTATTGCAGCTGCAGCTTCAATAAGTGATAGCTTTGATGAAATTCAAGAGAATGTAGGTCGTTTAATGGATGCTACAACTGTTGAAGATGCAGTGAATCTTTATGATGCAATCAATGTTGCCGATGCTGGGGGAATGGGAGATCAAGATGAATTCGATGTAATGAGTGAAAAGGCTAAGGATGAATTGCGCGCAAACAATCAGACAATGTATGATGTTCTGGAAATCTCAGCAGGCTGGGACAGATTAGCAAATGAACTCACCAATAAGATGCCTGTTTGCTTTGAAATTGGATACCCTACATTTTTTGAAGTATGGAAAAACTGTGACGATGTTGATGTAATCAATAAGGCAACTGTTTTAACATTCATGACTATTCTTTCTCAAATTCCAGACACTTTAATTTCAAGAAAATATGGTGATGAAGTGGCAGAATCCGTATCCCAAAAGGCAAGTGAGATTTTGGAATTTAAGGATGACGATTCATTTTTAGAAAAATTATTGGAATTTGATGATTATCTCTATGATAATAAGTTGAATCCTGGAACAACTGCTGATTTAACTGCAGCATCCATTTTCTTATCTTATCTTGCAGATAATTTCTAATTCTTATTCTTTTTTATTTTTCTTATTTTCTTATTCTATTATTTTTTCATTCTTTTATTTTTATTTCATCTAATTTTTTATCAAATTATTTTAATTTTTTATTTAATCAATTTTCTATTTTTGAATATATTTATTAATTAGATTAGAGATATATTATAATATTATGAAATGATAGATATTTTGTATAATTTTTAAATTAAATAATCTACAAAATATTATCTATCAATTATTCTTATCAATTAATTATAAAAAACATCTGGTGTTTAGATGAGTGAAGATATTAATAAAATTATTAATGAATTACATATTTATGAAAAAAAGCTATTAAAAGAGTTAGAGATTAATGAGAATGCAACTCCTGACGAAATAGCTGAAAAAACTGGTTTGAATATTAAATCAGTTATGAGTGCTGCAGGATCATTAGCTTCTAAAGGAATCATCATTGTAAACAAAGAGACAAAAGAGAAATTTAGCTTGACTGATAATGGTAAAAAATATGCTGAAATAGGCCTTCCTGAAAGGAGAATCCTTAAGGTATTGCAGGATAAAAAGCAATTGGCTATGAAGGATTTGGCTAGTTTAGAAGGTCTTGACAAAAAAGAAGTCAATATCTCAATTGGCTGGTTGGTTCGTAAAAGCTGGGCAAAAATGGATAAGGGAGTATTATCCATTACTGATGTAGGTGAATCCAGCAAAGAAAAATTAGGTGATGATGAATCATTATTAAGAACCCTTATTGAAAAGGCACAAGTCTCTAAGGAACAATTAGATGAGGATATGGCTAAAGGTTTATCCGCACTTAAAGAGAGGAAAAATCTCATTGCTGAGCAAAAGACAACTCTTCACAGCTTTGAATTAACCGATTTGGGTCGTGAGATATTAGGTCTTGGCTTTACAATTGAAGAGGAAGCTACCCAATTGACTCACCAACAGCTTAAGGAAGGATCTTGGAAAGACTTGAAATACAGACCTTATGATATCAATGCAGAGTACCCTATATTCTTCCCAGGTAAAGAGCATCCTTTAAGAAGAATCATTCAGGAAATTAGAGAAATCTTCTTGAATATGGGATTCACTGAAGATAAAGGGGATTATTTGGAATCTGCTTTCTGGAATTTTGATTCTCTTTTCCAACCTCAAGATCATGCTGCAAGAGAAATGCAGGATACATTTTATGTGAAAAATCCATTGACTTGCGATTTGCCAGATGATGAACTCGTTCAAAAAGTGGCTAGAACTCATGAAGATGGTGGAAATACAGGTTCTGAAGGTTGGAACTATGATTGGGATGAGGATATTGCTCGCCAATCTGTTTTAAGAACACACACTACAGGAATTTCCACTCAAAGATTGGCAAAAGGTGAACTTCCAATAAAGATGTTTTCAGTGGGAAGGGTATTCAGAAGAGAAACCTTTGACTACAAGCATTTGCCAGAGTTCCATCAAGTTGAAGGTCTTGTTGCTGCTCCTGGAATCAACTATCAAAACTTATTAGGTACTTTAAAGGAATTCTATAAGAAATTAGGTTTTGAAGTAAGATTCAGACCAGCTTATTTCCCTTACACCTATCTTTCAACTGAGTGTGAAATTTACTTGGAAGAAAAGGAAAGCTGGATTGAACTTGGTGGTTGTGGAATGTTCAGACCAGAAGTTCTAGAGCCTTTAGGAATCAATACTCCTGCTTTAGCGTTTGGTTTAGGTATTGAACGTCTTGCTATGATCAGATATGATTTATCTGATATCAGAATGCTCTATAAGAGTGACATTAGCTGGTTAAGAGAGGTTCCTTTAGAAGAAGGAGTAAAGTTTGATTAATTTCAATCTTTATCTTTTTATTTTTATTCTTTTTTTATTTTTTTACTTAATTTTTTATTATTAATTATTCAATTATTAATTTTCAATTTTTCAATTTTTAAATTATTGTTTAAATGTGATTTTTATGACTGATATTAGACTTATTTCATGGAATGTAAATGGTATTAGAGCTATTCATAAAAAAGGTTTCTTAGATTGGTTTAATGCGGAAAAAGCAGATATTGTATGCCTTCAGGAAACCAAGGCTCAAATAGATCAATTGCCTAAAAAACTAGTGAATATTCCAGATTATACAAGCTATTTCAATTCTGCAGAAAGGAAAGGATACAGTGGTGTAGCCACTTATACAGCTATTGAACCTAAAGAGGTTTATTCTGGTATGGGAATTGAAAAGTTTGATGTTGAAGGAAGACTTCAAAGATTGGATTTTGATGGTTTCACTCTTTTAAACATTTACTATCCTAATGGAGGAAATGGTGAGGAAAGATTGAGATATAAACTTGATTTCTATGATGCATTCCTAGATTATGCTAATGATTTAAGGGATAAAGGTCATAATTTAGTGATTTGTGGTGACTTGAACACTGCTCACAAGGAAATAGATCTTGCCAGACCTAAAGATAATGAAAATACATCTGGGTTCATGCCTATAGAAAGAAAATGGGTAACAAAATTCCTTGATAATGGTTATATTGATACATTTAGGATGTTGCATGAAGACGAAAGAGACAAATATACCTGGTGGAGTTATAGAACCCGTGCTAGAACAAGGAATGTGGGATGGCGTTTAGATTACTTCTTTGTAAATGAAGAGTTTAAAGACAATGTCAAGGCATCCTATATCAAATCTGATATTGAGGGTTCTGATCATTGCCCTATAGCTTTAGAAATAGAAATATAATTTGATTTTTTATATCTTTTTATTATTTATTTACTTATTTTTTTAAATTTTTAATTATTTTTTTTATTTAATGAATCTTAATTTTGAGATTTCATTAAATCTAAAATTTCTTTTCCATAGTCTGTTAATTCATATAATCTGCCCCGTTTTGTTTCGGGGTTTAATAGGCGAACTAAATTCTTTTCTCTTAACTGGCTTAAAATGCGGCTAACA
>JAEEWY010000007.1 GCA_016291275.1 Methanobrevibacter sp.
ACATCATCAACAAAGAGGATTGCATGAGGATTTCCTACATTGAAGCAAGTTGCATTGAAGGTGGTGTCAATGACTTCAAGGTCGCCGTCTACAAACTCCTCTGAATCTGCAATCATTGGAATTTGTGGAACTTTGAATGTTGATTTACCCATATTGACCTTAAAGAGAACAGGTTCACCATCTTCGACAGTGATTTCAATTGTCTTGATACCTGATTTGGTTTCAACAGTCATTGTTTCCTTTTCAACAATCTTGTTTCTGTAAACAAAATCTCCAAAACAGCGAATACCGTTTCCACACATTTCAGCTTCAGATCCATCTGGATTGAACATTCTGTATCCGATATCTGCCACTTCTGATGGTACAACGAACAATACTCCATCTCCACCTACACCAAAGTTTCTGTGGCATAATTGTCTGCATGCTTCAGCTTTGTCTGCTTCTGGAATTTGTTCCCCTTGACTTTCATCGATAATAGGGAAATCATTACCGATACCATGCATTTTAGAGAATTTTAAACCTTTTAAATCTACCATTATATCACCAATTGCCAGTAATAATATTCAATCTGTACCTATTGTAAATGGTCAGGAATGGATTGTTTTTCAAAGATGTCATCGTAGGTTTGTGCTTCACGGATTACGAAAGACTCTCCATTTTTAACAAGAATCTCTGCAGGGAGAGGTCTTGAGTTGTAGTTGGAAGCCATTGTGTAACCGTATGCACCAGCATTTAAAATACCTAAGATGTCTCCTTCTTCAATGTCTGGAAGAGGTCTGTCTCTTGCAAACAAGTCACCGGATTCACATACATTTCCTGCAACATCCACTTCTTGAGTTGGCTCTTCATTCATCTTGTTTGCAACAACAATGTGATGGTATGAATCGTACATAGCAGGTCTGAGCAAGGTGTTGAATCCAGCATCCACACCGATGAATTTTCTGTAGCTTTCCTTTACACTGTTTACTTCAACTAAAATAACAGAAGCGTCCCCTACAATGTATCTGCCTGGTTCAAGGTATAATGTAGGTTCGCCCATGTCAAACTCTTCTAATTTCTCTTTGAATAATTTGACGTTTTCTTCAGCAAAGTGTTCCAAGTCAAGCAATTCCTCATCAGGAGTGTATGGAATTCCAACTCCACCACCGAAGTCAATGAATTCAAAGTCAATTCCAGCTTCCTGGTGAACTTTTCCTGCAATGTTCATAGTTGATTCAATAGCTAATTTGAATGGTTCAGGATCAAGGATTCCGGAACCGATGTGAGAATGCATACCTACAGGTTCAAATCCTAATTCTTTTGCTAATTTGTAAATCTCTACTGCTTCGGTTTCCATTATACCGAATTTACTCATTTCCCCACCGGTGATACAGTGGCCGTGGTGACCAGCACCTACCATAGGGTTTACTCTGAATGAGATTTTTTTACCGTTAGGATCAATGCTTTCTGCAAGTCTTTTAAGTGCTGAAACAGAGTCAATGTTCAAGATTACATCTTCACTGTTTACATAATCCATTTCATCGTTTCTGATGTTGTTTCCTGTGAATAAGATTCTGTCTCCAGAGAATCCCATTTTTTTACAGATGTATACTTCTCCAGGAGATACAGCATCAATGCAGCATCCTTCTTCCTCGAGGATTTTTAAAACAGCAATATTTGTATTTGCTTTACAAGCATAGAATACTTTGAATTTAGGATAAAATTTAGTGAAAGCGTTATAGAATCTGTTGTAGTTGTCTCTAATTCTTTCTTCATCAATTACATAGATAGGAGTGCCATATTGCTCTACAAGGTCGCATGCATCAGCACCACCAATATCTAAATGGCCTTTATCGTTTGTTTTTATATTTAAATCCATTTTGTGCCTCCGATAAAAATAATATATAATGAATAATTATCTTTATAATAATCTGAAAATAAGTTTTCAATAAATATCTATTTAAACTAATATATAAAATTATTTAAGGAAATTGATTGTCCGACTTGAGAAAAACATGAGCCAAAATATGTTAAAAAAAGGATGAAAGCCCACCTAAGGTAAGAGTGCAACCTAAAAACTTTTTGTAAAATTCGACTGTCTAAAAAAATCAATTATTCAACAAACAATAAAATCATTTGGATGAATAGGATTAATAACAATAAAAATTGTTTGAAATTAAATTCCATGATTTTTTCCTCCTTTTATCTGAAATGGCATTCTTTTTAAGGTAGTGAAACCTAAAAAATAATTTTTAAATGGTTATTAATAAATATAACGATTTTATGAGCTTTAAACTTAAAAATAACGATTATATTGACTTAAAAATAGAAAATTATATTTTTATTGTAAAAAATAATTAAATTGAAGAATTATAAAAAAAGTAAAAAATTATCAAGGTTTAGTGAATTCAAAAGAATTCAAAAACCTTACCATTTCAGATAATTGGAGATTTACTCAAAGAGAAAAACTCCTTAAAAATACTTTAAACATCATAATATATAAATCTAATCAAATTTAAAAACTAAAATAACGAAATAAAAGCAATAAAAGAATCTGATAGAATTTTCATAGGTGAGAAAATGGATGATAAAAAGGACTGGGGATTGACTGTGAGAGGAGTAGTTAAAAAAGAGGATAAGATACTAATCCTTAGAAGACATCCTAAATCAAGAAACAATCCTCATAAATATGAGCTTCCTGGTGGTAAAGTGGATCCTGGAGAGTTCTTTGATGTGGCATTGATAAGGGAATTCAAGGAAGAGACTAACCTTGATGTTAATATAGTAAGCTTGTTTGAAGTTGTTCAAGATGAATTCATAAGCAGAAGAACAAATCAGCCAATAAGCACAGTTCAGCTCATGATGAATCTTGAAATACTTAGTGGAGAGCTTCGTATAAGCGATGAGCATGACGATTTCAAATGGGTAAGCATTGAAGAGTTAAAAGAGCTTTACAATGAGGATATGCTTACTCCTACACTTAGAAAAACTTTAGAAAAAAGAGATTTTGAGATTTGAATAAATCTCAATTATTTTTTTATTAATCTACATTAAACTTTTTTTAAAACCTATTATTTTTCATATAAGCGTTCAACATAAGGATTTAAATAAGTTTGAAGAACCTTTACAATAGGCCCAATTATTAGAGCAGAAATGATTGTTCCTTCACGTACTCCTGCAAGGTAACCTAAAAATACAATTGATAAGATAGCTGCTATAAGCACCATAGTTGTATCAAAGAATGGCTTAACCTTTGGAAACTCCTTTTTTAGAACCTTTGAAATTGCTACGATTATTCCATCAGGAGGAAGATAGACCACTTCTGTTTGAACCTCAAGCATCACACCAAAAGCAACCACTAGACAGCTTAAGAGAAGTGTTGCAAATTGGCTTAAATAATCTGCAGGATTCAAGAAACTTACCAACATCATTGAAAAGTCTATGGAAAGGGAAAAGATTGTCCCCACGATTATCTGCAGATACTGTCTCTTTTCAAACCCACTTCGAAGAAGGATTACCTGAACAGCTATAAAGATAACATTAAAGATCAAGCAGACTGTTCCAACACTCATTTTCATTATCAAACTTGAAACATATGGAAGACAAATGATAGGAGAAGTGCCTAAATTTGCCTTGATTGAAATAGCTGCCCCTAAAGATATGAAAAATAGTGAAATCAAATAAATGACATATCTTGAAATCTTTTTTATTTGCATAAAATATAGTTTGCTTTAGAATACTTAAATAATTTTTTAAAAAAAAGCTAAAATAATAAACAAAAAAGTAAAGAGAAAGAAAAAAAGAATAAAAAAATAATAATAAGATATTATTATTTAAATTTAAAACAAGTGCTCTCTTTCTTGGAGTAACAGTTATTGCAGCTTTGGCAAATTGAAACTCCATCACCATTCGCTTTCCAATCAGCTAAAAAGTCTGGCTGAGCTACAAATGGCTTGGACATGGATAAGAATTCCACTTTTGAATCATTTAAAACTTCATTCATTGATTTCATATCCCTCATTGAACCGCCTAAAATGACTGGAACATCAATCTCATCAATCAATTTATCCACATACACAAGGAATGGATTTCTATCATTGCCATCATAAAGATAGGATATTGTCCTTGCAGTCAATTGAATGCTGTCAGCACCTGCCTTTTCAAGTTCCTTTGCAACCTTGATACTTTCTTCAGGAGTCATTCCATTTTTCCTTACATCCCAAGGGTTTATTCTGCAGCTAACATGGAAATCCATGGTCTTTTTAAGAACCTTGATTATCTCTGAACAGATTCTTACACGATTTTCTGTATTGCCACCGTATTGGTCCTTTCTTTGGTTGAAATAAGGATTGATGAACTTGGCAAGATAAAAATTGTTTCCAATGTCTATTTGCATTCCATCAAATCCTGCAAAGGAGAACTTTTTAGCTGCCATGATAACATCTGCCTGAAGACGCCTAATGCCTTCCAAACTAATGTCATTTGCCTCAACCTTTTGATTCAATCCGTCATTATAATAAAAGAATGCCAATTGGCCGAGAACCGGCACATCATGATTGTGGCAGATGTCTGTAATTTCCTTATAATCCTTTACAAAACCCTTATAGTTTACATTATTGCAGTATTCTGCAAATCTGTCTCTTGGGTCAAAGACAAACATTTCTGAATTGATCAATCCTACACCGCTTTTAGCCATCTTTTCATATCTGTCAAAGACTTCACTCTTTAAGAATCCGCCATCTTCAGTTTGTCTTTCCCAAGTTCCTGTTCTTACAATACGGCTTTTAAGTTTTAAATCCCCTAAACTACATTCATCAAATATATCTTTCATAATAATCACGATTATCCTTATATAAAATTAAAATTCTTTAGCTTTTTAATCATTAAAAATTGTGCACTAATTAAAATATGATTTATATAGTATTAATCTTTTGGTAATCCAGGACTTACCTAAAAATGAGAATTTTAGTCTTATCGTTAACTGAAAATTACTAATATCATTTACATTAGAACTAAAAAAAGTTAAAAAAAGAAAAATTAAAACATCAGTTCTTATTTAGACTATAAAAAATAATTATTTGAATGAAATTATAAACCTAAAAGCTCTTTATAAGCATCTTTAATCTCTTGTTTATACTCATCAGTTCTTAAATCTCCCTCTAACTCATATAAACTAAAGACAACCATTTCATATAAAAGCTTATTCATCCTTTTTCCTTTTTCTGTGAGAAAATACTCAGTATTTCTTCTATTTTCATTATCACAAACATTTTTATAGATTAGCCCATTCATTTCAAGGTATTTTAAGTTATCTGACAACACAACATTGCTTAAATCAGGCTTATCTTGTTTAAATTCATTGAAATGTTTTTTCCCTGCAAATAAGTCTTTCATAATGCCAAACACCCATTTTCTGCTTAATAAATCATTGACACTATTTATAGGGCATGCATCCTTATTGTAAATTACACTATTTCTCATCAAATATAGTTTTATAATAAAATCTATTTAACTTTATTCATTTAAGTAAGTTCAAACTAACCAATAAGGTCAAGATAACTTTTTAATTTAAATAAACGAAAGGTTAATAGATATTTAAGGTGATTAAATGGAATTTAATGAAGTTATGGAAAAAAGACACTCTTCAAGAGACTTTAAAAAAGAAGAAATCATAGATGAAGAAACCTTAAGGGAAATTATCAAAGTTGCAGGATTATCCCCCTCTTGGGAAAACAGCCAACCTTGGAATGTTTATATTGCAACCGGTGAAAACTTAGAGGAAATCCGTAAGGGTTGGATAGCAGAAAACGAAAAGGAAATCAAAGGATCTGCAGACATGAATCCTGGCCACAGAACCAATTTCTCCGAAAGAGGCCAAAAGAATATGGCAGACTTTATGGAAGATATCGGTATTTTTCGTGAGGATGAAGAACTTGAATACTTCTTCCATGTACAGCATATCTTATTTAACTCTCCTGCAATCGTATACTTGACTCTTCCTAAAAACTATACCAGATGGTCTGTTTATGACTTAGGAGGATTTGGAATGAGCATACTTCTTGCTGCAACCAATTTAGGAATCGATTCAATCCCTGCATATGAACTTGTAAAATACCCATATATAATAAGAGATCATCTCCCAGTTCCAGAAGATGAAGACATTATCATGGGAATTGCATTAGGATATGAATCTGATGACAAAATAAATGAATATGAATCCCCTAGATTAGATTTAGACGAGATTTTAAAAATTAATTAAATAATCTAATATAGATTATTTAAATTTTTTATTTTTTTAAAAAAAATAGCTGAAATATAAAAAATTAAAAAAAGTTAAAAAATAGAAAAAAGAAGAAAAATACTAGTAATTGTATTTATCCTCTATTATTTGACCATCCTTAATCTTTATTGTTCTTTCCGCCAAAGCAGCAACATCATTGTCGTGTGTAACTATTATCAAAGTCACATTGTAACGCTCATGCATCTCCATAAGCAGATTCAATATCATTTCTCCTGTTTTTGAATCAAGAGAACCTGTTGGCTCATCTGCCAATATAATAGAAGGATTATTTACCAATGCCCTTGCAATAGCTACCCTTTGACGTTGCCCACCAGACAACTTATTAGGCCTTTGCTTTTTCTTGTCTTCCAAACCTACAGCCCTAATTATTTCACTTGCCTTTTCCTTCATCTCCTTGTTGGACATTCCAGTAGGGAGAAGTGGAATCTGGACATTGTCAAAAACGGATAAGTTAGGAATCAGGTTATGCAATTGGAAAACAAATCCTATTTTTTCCTGTCTGAATTCGCTTAAATCCTTCTCTTTAATAAGGTCAATGCCATCGATATAGATCTTTCCTCTTGTAGGCTTATCCAAAGCGCCGAGCATGTTTAGGAGTGTTGATTTTCCAGAACCTGAAGGCCCAATGATGGATACGAATTCCCCTTCAAAGATATCAAGGTTTATGCCATTCAATGCCTTAACAGTACCCTTATCGTATTCCTTTACAACATCGAATAGGCTGATCAATGGCTCTTCATAATAGTATTCCTCGCCATCCTCACCGATGAAGGTTTCATTATAGATATATTCATCATCAGGATATGCATTCTCATTTTCTATGTAATCATCCATAAAATCACCTATTCATACCTCAATGCTTCTGTTGGAGCAAGCTTGGATGCCTTATAAGCAGGATAGATTCCACCGATTATTCCAACGATAATTGTAATTCCAAATGCAAGAATGAAGGTCTTAGGGGAGTAACCCAATGCAAAATCGGTTACATTGAATAATCTAAGTCCAACTTCAGGAATCAAAATTCCAAATATTGATCCGACTATTCCAGATAAGGTTGTCAGTACCAATGTCTCACCTAAAATCATGGTTAAGATCTTTCTGGATTTCCACCCAACTGACTTTAAAACACCAATTTCCTTTGTCCTTTCATAAACTGCCATGACCATTGTGTTTATGATTCCAATAGCTCCCACAATGATTGCAAGAGCTGAAACTGCAAGGGTGGCAGTATCCAATATTCCTAAAACATCATTAGCTATTGAAGAGATTTCCTCACTGGTCAATGTTGTAAAGTTCTCATAATCCTCTTCAATTTTTTCACTGATTGCTGAATCGTTTACATCTTCACCTGTTTTTACAAGAATACGTGAAACTCCATCATTATCTGTTATATCCTGCAGAGTATCCAATGGAACATAAATTCCACTGTCTACAAATGGGCTTCCAGTCTCAAAGATTCCTGAAACATTAAATTCCTTGCCTTGTAGGGTAATGTCATCTCCACGACTTACATTATTTAGTTCAGCGTATTCCGCTCCAACAATTGCATCTCTAGAGCCATTTTCATACACTTTTCCATCAATGTTTTTTATTCCCATCATATAAAGTTTCTCAGGTGCCAATCCTACAACAGTGGTTGCAAAACTGCTTCTGGAATCAGAACTGCCTGATTTCAGCCGATCCATATTCATTTCAGTAACCGTTAACGAACCTGCAGCATCTATGACCCCAGTCCTATTTTTCATCTCATCGACTATTTCGCTATCTATCATACCTGTGTTTGTGCTGATAGAACTGGAATTGCTGACTGTTATCTCAGCACCAACATCATTCAGCGAAGTTTGAACTGAATCCTCCATTCCAGTAGTGATAAGGCCCAATGCCACAATAGTGGTAATCCCTATAGCAATACCAATAATGGACAATGCACTACGGGTCTTATTCCTAAATGGATTTTTTAAAATTAAATTAATGAATCTTATAATAACATCCCCTTATAAATAATTATTATTTTACTTTTTAAATAATTAAACTTAACTAAAAAATTATTGAATATTAAGTAAATTAAGTTTAAATAATCTGATAAAAAGGATTAAAATAGCTATTAAAAGGATTTAAAGCTTAAAAAAGAAAAAATAGGTAAAAATAGGAAATAATAGATAAATAAATAAAAAATGAAATAAATAAAAAAGAAAAATTAAAGAAAAAAGAGACTTGTTTAAAGGGAAGCGAATACCTTATCAAGTGCTTCCACAAGTGCATCAATTTCCTCTTCCTTAACCACTAAAGGAGGAGCAAACCTTAATACGTTTCCTGCTGTACAGTTGATCAAGAATCCTTCTTCAAGCATTTTGCCAACTATGTCTGCCCCTTCAAAGTTAAGTTCCAAACCTACCAAAAGACCGGAGCCTCTTGCATCGGTAATGAAATCGTATTTCTCTTTCAATTCAGTTAATTTTTTAAGGAAGTATTCACCCATTTCCTTACTGTGCTCTACAAGATTTTCCTCTTCAAACACGTCAAAGACTGCATTTGCCGCTGCCCCTGCAAGTGGGCTTCCTGCAAATGTTGTACCATGGTCACCAGGTACAAATCCTCCAGCTACATCCTCTTTTGCCAAGAATGCTGCCATTGGGAATCCTCCACCAATACCTTTAGCTACAGTCATGATATCTGCATCTATGCCGAATAATTCATGAGCAAATAAAGCACCGCATCTTCCGAAACCGGATTGCACTTCATCTACAATGATTAATACTCCTTTTTCCTTACATAAGTCATTCAATCCTTTGTAGAACTCTTCGCTTGCTACATGAACACCACCTTCACCTTGAACAGGCTCAATGATAATAGCTGCAGT
Organism: Methanobrevibacter sp.; assembly: GCA_016291275.1. GTDB lineage: Archaea > Methanobacteriota > Methanobacteria > Methanobacteriales > Methanobacteriaceae > Methanobrevibacter. The sequence continues at coordinate 9,141 of JAEEWY010000007.1, forward strand.
GTTTTCAGTGATTGCTTCCTTAACACTGTCCAAATTGCCGAATTCAACTTTCTTGAATCCTCTTGGCAGGTTTTCTGTGTAAGGTGCACTGTATTCTGGGTGGTCAGTTACAGATAAGGTCAAGAAGGTCCTTCCGTGGAATGAGTCACCACAGAACAATACTTCATGCTTGCCGCTGTATTTGATTGCAAGCTTAAGTGCTCCCTCATTAGCTTCAGCACCAGAGTTTGCAAAGAAGATTCTGTCAAAATTGGTTGCATCCGCCAATCTTTTAGCATAAATGGTAGCAGGTTCATTATAGTAAATGCTTGAAATGTGAATGAGCTTTTCAGCTTGATTTTGAATAGCTTTCACAAGCTTAGGATGATTGTGACCTAAACAGTTTACAGCGATTCCTGCTAAAAAGTCCAAATACTCGTTACCGTCTATATCCCATACCTTAACCCCTTCTCCATGGTCAAGCACGATTGGGACTCTGTTGAATGTATTAATGAAATATTTATCTTCAATATCAATGATTTCTTGTGTATTCATAAATAAAAACTCCTAATTCTTAAAATTATTTAGTAAAATTGAAATGTTTTAAATAATCGATTAATTAATCAATTGTAAAAGTTATAAATAATTTAACACAATTATATTTATAGTTTATAATATAAAAAAATAATTAAAGATTAATTAAATTTAAGACAATGATTGGATTAAAGAAATATTTAATAATAAGTGATAGAAAATATTCGGATTGATTATATGGCACAGATAATATTAGGCAAAACTGGACTAAAGATAGAAAAGAACGGTTTTGGAGCTCTCCCTATTCAAAGGGCTTCATTTGATGAAACCAAAGAAATCGTTCAAAAGGCTTATGCAAATGGAATTAACTTTTATGATACTGCAAGAGCATACACCGATAGTGAAGAAAAGCTAAATTATGCTTTTGAAGGATTCAATGAAAAATACCCAAGGGAAAGCATCATAATAGCTACAAAAACCCAAGGGGAAAACAGAAAGGATATTGAAAAGGACATTAAAGTAAGCCTTGACAATCTTGGCACTGATTACATTGACCTTTATCAAATCCACAACCCATCATTCTGCCCTACTGAAGGTGATGGAAGCGGAGCATATGATGCATTATTCGATCTCTATGATGAAGGAATCATAAGACACATCGGCTTTACCTCCCATAAGGCAGAGCTTGCTATGGAAGCTATTGAAAGCGGATTGTACGAAACCATCCAATTCCCATTTTCCTACCTTACAGGTCCAAAGGAACTTGCTATTGTTGAAATGGCAAGGGCTAACAATGTAGGTTTCATTGCAATGAAAGCAATGAGTGGAGGATTGATTGGAAGCTCTAAAGCAGCTTACGCTTACATAAATAGCTTTGATAATGTAGTTCCTATCTGGGGAGTTCAAAGAATGTCTGAACTTGATGAGTTCCTATCCTATATGAAAGATGAACCAACTCTTGATAAGGAATTGGAAGAAATCATCAAAAATGAAAGAGAGGAATTGCAAGGAGATTTCTGTAGAGGTTGCGGATACTGCATGCCTTGTCCTGAAGGAATTGAAATATTCCAATGTGCAAGAATGTCCTTATGGATTAGAAGATTCCCATCAGCCCCAAGCTTGACTCCAGAGTCACAAGAGAAGATGAAGAAAATTGAAGAGTGCACTGAATGCAGGCAATGCGTAAGCAGATGCCCATACGAATTGGACATTCCAGAGCTCTTAAAGAAAAACTATGATGATTATAAAAAGATCTTATCTGGTGAGATAAAAGTAGATTAATTTTAATTTAAAATAGTTTAAATATTAAGTAAAATAAATTATAAATAGTATTTTTTAAAATATGTTTTTTAAAAATATGTCTTAAAAATATGTTTTAACTAAATAAAAAATAACTATCATTAAACAATTGAAACGTGATTATGATGAAAAAAGCAATTATTGAAACTGAAAAAGGAGATATCGTATTGGAATTATTCCCTAATGAAGCTCCTGGAACTGTAGCAAACTTTGAAAAATTAGCAAACAGTGGATTTTATGACGGATTAACTTTCCACAGAGTAATTCCTAACTTTGTAATTCAAGGTGGATGTCCTATCGGAAACGGTACTGGCGGACCTGGCTGGACCATCAAATGTGAAACTGAAGGAAACCCACACAAACATGGAACTGGAGCATTATCCATGGCTCACGCAGGTAAAGACACTGGTGGAAGCCAATTCTTCATTACCCACAGTCCACAACCTCACTTAGATGGTGTTCACACCGTATTCGGACAAGTTATCGAAGGTATGGATGTTGTAAATGCTATCCGTGCTGGAGACAAAATGTTAAAAGTAACCGTTCAAGGTTAAAAATAAGTTTAAAGAGTTTTAAACTCTTCTTTTTTTCTTTTTATTTTTAAAATTTTAATCTATTAAAAATGTTAATTTTTTAAAATTATAATTTATAAAAAATTAAAATTAATAGCCGTACTCTTCATCGGCTAAATCCAAATCATCAGGATTTCTAATCATATATCCACATTCATGACATTTGTATGTGTTATAATTGATCTCCTCAAGAGCTTCACTACCACATCTTGGACATCTTGCCATATTTCACCCTCCTTTAATGAATGATTATTTTATAGGAATTACAATTTATAAAACTTTCTAAAAAATTCCGCTATGAAAAAAACTTTATTTATAAAAATGCATATATATTATAAAAATTAATAAAAAATTAAATAAAAATAATAAATAGGTGTAAATATGGAATATGAAATTCGTGGCGGTTCTTTCCCTATTGTAATCTGTACATTGCAAGAAGGGGAAACCATTAAAAATGAAACTGGGGCAATGTCCTTCATGACTTCTGGAATGAAAATGGAAACCAATACAGGCGGAGGCCTTTTAAAGGGGCTTGGAAGAGCATTGTCTGGAGATAGCTTATTCTTAAACTTCTTTACTGCAGAGAACGGCACTCAGCAAATAGGATTCTCAGCACACAGCCCAGGGAAAATCATCCCTTTTAAATTGGATGGAACCAACACCATAATCGGTCAGAAAAATGCATTCTTGGCTGCAGAGGATTCCGTGGAAATTGAAATATTCTTCAAAAACAAACTTGGAACAGGAATATTCGGTGGTGAAGGATTTATCCTTCAAAAGTTCTCTGGAGAAGGAATTGTATTCTTGGAAATTGATGGGGAAGTAATTGAACAGGAACTCCAAGAAGGAGAAACCTTACTTTTAGATCCGGGACATCTCGCTGCAATGGAAGAGACTGTTGGATATGAGATTGAAAGAGTTAAAGGTGCTAAAAACATATTATTCGGTGAAGGACTCTTCTTTGCTAAAATACAAGGCCCTGGAAAAGTTTGGATTCAAACCATGCCTATCAGCAAATTAGCTGAAGCAATCATCCCATTCATTCCAACAAGTAGCGGATGATAATATTAAAAGCAATTAAAATTACAATAAAAAGTTTATTAATACAATAAACTTTTTTACTTTTTTTACCTTTTTTTACCTTTTTTTACTTTTTTAAAACTATTTGACCAAGTTTTCCAACTTATTTTAAAATTTTTAAACAAGGTTATATAATATGAAACTATATCTATAATTATGTTATTTGAAAGGGAAAACACAGAAGAAAAAATCATGACCGCTACTTTTAATATTGTTCAAAAAGAAGGTGTTCAAAAAGCAACAACTAAGAAAATAGCTGCCGAAGCTGGAGTGAATGAAGTTACCATCTTTAGAAAATTTGAAAATAAAAAAAATCTGATAGAGGCTACTAAAGATTACTATATGACAAAGCTTCTTTCCAAACTGGAAGAAACCTTCGATTTTGATGAGAATGACAGCATCGAAGAGTATCTTAAAGGTAGTTTTCATGGAATTCTGGATTTTTCACAAGAGGATATCAGCATTATCAGAGTTGCCATGCAAGAAATAAATGGAGAGTCCGATAAGAAACTTTTAATTTCCCGAATCACTGATACAATTATCAATAAAATGGAAGAATTCTTTAAATTGCAACTGGAAAAAGGAGAGATAAAGAATGTGAACTCCAAAGCCATATCAGTAATGTGTTTTAGCATAATCTTCCAATCCACTATTTTATGGCAAATATATGGAAACAATAAAGATATGGATTCAGACATTTTCGCAGATGACTATTTAGATATCATCTTTAATGGAATAAAACCTTAAATAAAGACTAAATTGCTACTCATTAATCAAATAAACAATTATTATTGTTTATTTTAGCATTTTACTATGCAAGTAAGCACTTACATTCGAAAATCTTTATATAATAAGGTTTTTATATATAGTAGTGTGAGCTATAATCACACTATAACCAAAAAAAGAATTCATATATAAGACCTTTAAAAATTCGCAACATATAAAAAATTTGTTTAATTTTTTATCAACCTTTAATTACTGTAAGAAGTGTTTCTGCATCTATGATGTGGATCACTACAGTAATTCTATTTTTAAAAAACTTTTTTCAATATACATTTCCCTAAAAAATAATAATTTATTTCTATTTTTAAAAATCAATTAGTTAAAACATATACTGCTAATAAAATTAAGAGCAAAGCTATATTCAGAACTGTGAATACTATCAAATATCTGCTTTTAAAATCATTGAATTCTCTTGCAAGTATCTTATAGGAAATAAGATTAGCCATTGATGCAATGAGAGTTCCAAGCCCACCAATATTTATTCCCACAATGATGGCCTCATAATTTGTGCTGAAACCGCTAAGCAATATTGCAGCAGGAACATTTGAAATAACTTGTGATACTAAAACTCCCCAAATAACTTCATTTCCAATGATCCATTGCGAAAACAATGAATTGAAGAAAGGAATGTTTTGCAAGTTACCTATCAAAATGAAAAGTGCAATGAAAGTTAAAAGAAGGAAATAATCAACTCCTAAAAACACTCTTTTTATAAAATCTTTCCTTTCAATCTCAATGTCACTCATCTTGGGCAAACTGACATCATCCCTTGGAATAAAGAATGACAATATAAGCAAAAATATCACTGATACAATAATATAAGGTAAGAGCAGAAGGAAAAATGATTCAAATGGAATATGGGACACTGTATACATGACAATATTATGTGGAGCTCCAATAGGAAGAACCATACATCCCCCATTAGCTGCAATGGTCTCTAAACTAACTGCAAATATTATTAAATCAATCCTTTCCACTTTCTTTAATGCCAATAATGTAAATGGAACAAAAATAATCAATGAAACATCATTTGTAATAAAAATGGAACTAAAGAAGCAAGTGAAAACCAAGAACAAAACAAGCCCACGAGTGTTTTTGACCTTATCCAATAGCTTACGGACGAATATCTCAAAAACAGATAGATTCTTTAAGATCTCTACAAAAACCATTATGACAAAAAGAAGAATGATTGTTTCCCAATTGATATAATTCAAATAATCAATGCTTGGCAAAACAAAAAAGCATGAAACAATAGCCAATACTAAAGAAATGCAGAATATTGTTTCCTTTTTAAAGAAGTTTAAGAATCCGTCTGTCAAATTATTCATAATATTATTTTATTGAATATATTTAATAAAGTTTTAAAATAGTTTTAAAATAGTTTTAAAAATAATTTATAATAATTTAAAAAAAACTAATAAAAAAGTAATCAAAAAAGTTTGAAAAAATAATTAAGAATAGTTTAAAAAAAGAAAAAGAAGAATATAATTAAAAAAATTATATTCTCTCTAAGTTGGTCTATCTGTATTGAACTTATCTTTGGATCTTACACCAACCAATGAAGCAAATACAGCGAGGATACAAGCTACTGCACATATTCCACAAATGATTTGAGATGCTTGAACGACCATTCCAGCATATTTGGTTGCAAGAGGCAAGGTTCCCATGACCCAAGCGAATACAAGGGTAAGAAGACCTAAACTCATGGTTTGACCAATTGTTCTCATGGTTGCTTGAGAAGCTGAAGCTGTTGGAGCATCCTTTGGTGGAACTGAACTCATGATTGCATTCATGTTTGGACTTGAGAAGAGTCCCATACCGATACCTTGCAAGATCATAGCTATTATGACCAAGTAAACAGGAGTGTCTCCATTCAAGAATGTTAGGATAAGGAGAGCCACTGTTGCAATTGCCATACCAATAGCTGCCAATTTTTGAGGATGTATCCTATCTGAAAGCTTACCTGAATTAGGAGCCATGATTGCCATGATAATCGGTGTGATAATCAAGATCATACCAGCCATTTGAGCATCCCATCCCCTTACATACTGGAAGTGGTAATTCAATATTGTTGTAACTACCATAACTGCAATGTAACTGCATAAAGCTGCAATATTGGATGATGTGAACTTCTTGTTTTTAAACAAGTTCATATTGAATACAGGAGACTTTTGCCTAAGCTCATAAGCTCCAAATGCAACCAATATTATAAGTCCGAGAATAGTCAACATAAGACCTGTGCTAGTTGTTAAGGTTGTGAATCCGTAAATGAACAATAGTATGCCTATTCCATATAAAATGGATCCGATTGTATCGATTTTATCATTTTCATAGGTTTTCCATTCGTCTGTAATTTTCCAGACCATAAGTGCAATACAAAGCACTAGGAATGGAATTACAAAGTAGAACATACTTCTCCAACCTAAATTATGCACCAGGAATCCACAGATTACCGGAGACAATGAAGTTGCCAAGTAAACACCAGTTACTGTAAATCCTAAAGCCTTACCTCTATTTTGAGGTTTAACTGCTTGCACTACCATTGCCATAGCTGACACATTCAAGAATGCCACTCCTGCACCTTGAAGCATACGGAAAATCAAGAATGATTCTGTTGAAAATGAAAGCACAGCACCTATTGAAGCGAATAGGTATAACAATACTCCACCAAGCAAAGACTTCTTAACACCAAACTTACCTGATATCTGACCTGCAGGAACTGTAAATACAGCAACCACAAGGAAGAATATGGTAGGTACCCAATTCTGAATAACGTTATTCATTGCAAATTCCTGTGCAATAGCTGGAACACCTATTATAATCCCATTGGATAAGAATACCGCAAAGAATGAAGTGATGAATGATACCGCTATTACCACAGTTTCTAAATCAAATTTCATAACAATCCCTCTATAATATAAAAATCCTCTATAATATAAAAATTCATAAATTTAATTTAAATTGAAAAATTTATAAATAAAATTTTATTTTTCACCTTTTTAACATTTTAAATAAGAATAAATAAATTTAACTTGCATTTGTATTGAATTCATCTTTAGATCTTATTCCCACAAGTGAAGCGAATATTGCAACTATACAAATTATTGTACATATTATACAAACTATTTGAGAAGCCTGAACAACCATGCCTGCATATTGTGAGGAGAGTTTTAAGCTTCCCATAATCCAAGCGAACACAAGGGTAAGAAGACCTAAACTCATTGTTTGACCAATAGTCCTCATTGCAGATTGTGCCGCAGAAGCATTTGGAGTCTCCTTTGGAGGCACTGAACTCATGATTGCATTTGTATTTGGAGTGGTGAACAGTCCCATGCCAACACCTTGGAAAATCATTGCAATGACTATGAGCCAAATAGGAGTGTTTGCATCCAGGAAAATTAAAATCAAAAGTGCTAATGTTGCAATTGACATTCCAATAGCTGCCAACTTTTGAGGATGGATCCTATCAGAGAGTCTTCCGGAATTAGGCGCCATAATCGCCATAATGATTGGGGTTACTATTAAAATAAGCCCTGACAATTGGGCATTCCATCCCCTTACATATTGGAAATGATAATTCAATATGGTAGTTAGTGCAGCCACTGCAAGATAACTGCATAAAGCAGCAATATTAGATGAAGTGAACTTCATGTTTTTAAATAATCTCATATTGAAAGCCGGAGTGTTGACTCTTGTTTCATAATATGCAAATACTATTAGGAGAACAAAACCTATTGCTACACAAAGCTTGCCTAAAGTGGTCATTAAGCTTGTAAATCCATAAATGAACAATAAGATACCTATCCCATAAATAATATAACCTAAAGTGTCTATCTTATCATTTTCATAGGTTTTCCAATCCCCTGGAATTTTTAAAACCATAAGTGCGATACAAACTACAAAGAATGGAATTGTAAAGTAAAACATGGATCTCCATCCTAAGTTATAAACCAAAAATCCACATATTACAGGAGAAAGGGAACCTGCCAAATAAACACCAGTTACAGTTAGTCCAAGGGCCTTACCTCTATTTTGAGGTTTGATAGCTTGCACAACCATTGCCATAGATGCTACATTTGAAAATGCTCCACCTATACCTTGAATTACTCTGAAAAATAAGAATGACTCTGAAGAAAATGATAAGCATGCTCCTATTGAACCGAAGAGGAAAATCAATACACCTATCACCAATGATCTTTTTACACCAAACTTGCCTGACAATTGTCCTGCAGGAAGTGTGAAAACCGCTACAACAAGCAATGCGATTGTAATAATCCAGTTTTGAACAACATTGTTCATTCCAAACTCATTTGCAATTGATGGAACACCAATAACTATACCTGCAGCTAAAAACACTGCAAAGAATGATGTGAGAAATGAAACCAACACTACTGATTTTTCCGCATCAAATTCCATATTATCACTTTTTAAACGTAAATTGTAAATAAGGAAATTCGAAATCTACTCAACAGTTATAAATCCTCAACTAATTTCATGCCATTAATAGCTATTTCCTTAATTCTTTCAATGACTTCTCGATCGTCTTCTGTTATTCCCACTTCCTTTTCCCAATCCTTAGATATTTGTCTAACCTTTGGAACCAACTCATCACCTTTAGAAGTGGTCTTTAACATGTATTTTCTTCTGTTTTCCGGATTGACTTCCCTCTTAATGAATCCATCATCCTCTAATTTCTTTAAGGATTTGGCAATGTTTCCCTTGCTTTGACCAGACATTATCACCAAATCATCCTGTGAAATGCAAGGGTTATCATAAATCATCATGATGTATCTTACTTCATGGCCTAAATCAAATTCAGCAATCTTTGACTTTAAGTATTTAAAATGATTTTTAGATAGATTATGAATCCATGCAACTAAAGGAGAGCTATCCATTATTCCTTGAAAGCTTTCACTTTCCATTATTTCACCTACTTTAAAAATTTAACAAGAAATCGCTTTCAAAATTATATTGTATTTTATATGATATAAATGTTTCATTTGAAACAGTTAAAAATGAAACTATTAAAAAATTGATTATCTCTCCTAAAAATATATTTAAGAATTGAAAAGAAATATAATATAAGATTAAAGAATAAAGGGAAAGAATATGAAATTGGTCATTCAAAGAGTAACAAATGCTAGTGTAGAAGTTGAAGGAGAAATCACAGGCCAGATTGATGAAGGATTAATGGTTTTAGTTGGCTTTGGCCAAAACGATACAGAAAAAGAAGTTGAATATCTGGCTAGAAAACTTACAAAGCTTAGAATCTTCCCAGATGATGAAGGAAGAATGAATCTTTCTGTAAAGGATATAGGGGGCAAAATTTTACTTGTCCCTCAATTTACATTATATGGAAAAACCAAAAAGAACAGACCTTCATTCCATAAGGCTTTGGCACCTGATGAAGCAACTAAATTATTTGATTACTTTGTAGAAAAATGCAGTGAAGACGTTCCATGCGAAACTGGAGTCTTTGGAGCATTCATGAAAGTAAGTCTATTGAATAATGGTCCAGTAACCATCTTGCTTGAAAAAGAGTTTGAAGAGTAGAAAAATAAATAATAGTAAAAAATAAATAAATACTTTTATTTAAAAAAAGCAATAAGGCCATATCGGACTTAAATCTTAAAATCAAAGAATTTTATTGTATTTCAAAAGTGTTTTCATCATCAATAATGACTTGGAAACAGAACCTTTTTTAATCTTTCCATGAGGGCTGATGACTTCACAGGTTACAGCAGGAATTCCCTTTAAGTTCACTTCGTCCTCTAAAGCCCCAGGATATTCTGTACCGGCTCTTTTATAAATTTTGTATTTCACTTTTGCATTTTTAGCAATGTATTTAGCGATTGCTGCACTTTTTTTAGTTGGCTTATATGATCCGAAAACAAGATTCTTACCTGGCTTTCCACCGGGCCTTGTAGCATGAAAATCCCCGTAAGCATCACATTTGAACTTCTTAATCAATCGGACTGTCTTAT
>JAEEWY010000137.1 GCA_016291275.1 Methanobrevibacter sp.
CAAAAAGCACATCAATCAAAAGGGTAGACACTCCTTTAGTTGAAACAGGAACTCGTGTATTTGTTTATGAGATTCCAGAAACAGATTCAAAGACCATCGCATTCATTGAATCCTATAGGTTGTTGGATGCTTCTTATAATCGGCTGCTTAATCAATGAGTGGAATTTGATTTTTATGATTTTTCTAAGAACTTACCCATAAGTTTTTATACTTAAATTTATTAATAATTAAAAATATAGTTTTAAATGAAGATAATTAATTCAAATTAAATGATTATTTACATTAAAGCAATGAATTGAATTTATTTTGAGGCAAATAATGGAAATTGAAATTTTTAAATTACTGATAGCTATTGCAGGTGCAATTTATTTTATGCTCCCTGCTTATGTTGCTAACCTTAGCGGTCTTGCATTTGGTGGAGGAACACCAGTTGACGGCGGAAAGGAATGCAAGGATGGACGTAGGCTTATCGGTAATGGTGTAACTTGGAAAGGCCTAATAAATGGTACAATTCTTGGTACCATTGTTGGTGCAGTATTAGGAATTATCGGTACCTTTTATGGGGATTTAAGTGTCTTGACTAGTGGGATAATAGATCTTCCAGTTTATGGCAGCATCATCGGTGGTTTAATCTTAGGATTCCTAATGGCTTTCGGTGCATTGTTAGGAGATTTAGTTGGAAGTTTCATAAAAAGAAGAATTGGCCTTCAAAGTGGAGAGCCAGCTCCTATAATGGACCAATTGGATTTCGTAGTAGGTGCATTGATTTTAAGCTTATTGGTCGTTAAGATCAGTTGGGAATTCTTCGTTATAGTTGCTGTTTTAACTCTTATTTTGCATTTAGGCTCTAATATGATTGCTTATTTGCTTGGAATTAAGGATGTTTGGTATTAGTTCTGAATTAGTCCTTTTTTCTATTTTTTATTCTCTACTTTTTCTATTTTTTTAATTTTTTTATAATTTTTTAATGATTTTATTCTATTTTTTGAATCATTCATCATCAAAAATATCAACTAATGGCTTTTGCTCATTTGTTTTAATGATTGGAGTTTCCTCTCTTTTTTTACCTTTATCATCTCGTTTCTTAAATCTCCAACCGTATTCCTTAAGCTCTTTTTCACGAACTCCATATTTGTTTGCTACCCATCTTAATCCGTGTTCCTCGACTTCCGCTTTGACATCTTCAGGATCATTGAAGGATATTGGGTCTATGCTTTCATAATATTCAAGGACTTTTAAAATTCTGTTATTAGGTATGTTATTTGCTTTAATCCATTCACTTAATTTCATGCCATGCACCTAAATTCTTTTAAAATATGTTTTCTTAATTATATATTATTTAAACTGACTTATAAAACTTTAATATGCTTTCATCATTGATTATATTTTTTTCATATCATTCAACCTATCATTTAATTATTTATCTGTATTTTTTCAGTTCTTATGCCAGTTTACATATTAAGTTTAAATATTAAAAAGAATATATTAAATATATTATGTTAATGTATTAAGTTTTTTAAAAGTTTAGTTTAGTTTACTATTTTTAGTAATGGGCTTTTTATTAAACTTTTGTTTAGGAATACTAACTTTAAGAATTATATTTACACAGATTATGGATTAAAAAAAATCAATTGTGGTGAAAAGATGCATATTAAAAATACAACTAGTTTATGTCCTATCTGCCTCAAGCCTTTAGATGCTGAGGTTTATGAAGAGGACGGAAGAGTCTGGATTAAAAAAGAATGTCCAGAACATGGGGAATTTAATAATACTTATTGGAGTGATGCAGAGTTATACAACAGAATAGATCAAGTTGACTCAATCACTCAAGACTTGGAAAATCCTATGGTGGAAAAAGTTGCAAAATGTCCTTCAAATTGTGGTATCTGTTCAGAGCATGAATCTTACACAGTTTTAGGATTAATTGATGTAACAAACAGATGCAATTTAAAATGCCCTATCTGTTTTGCAAATGCAGCAACTTCCAAGAAATTATTCGAGCCTACTCAAGATGAAATCCGTCAAATGCTCAGGAACTTAAGAAATGAAAAGCCGGTTCCTGCTCCAGCTATTCAATATGCTGGTGGTGAACCTACTGTAAGAAAGGATTTGCCTGATTTGATTAGAATGGCTAGGGAAGAAGGATTTAATCATACTCAAATTGCTACCAATGGTATAAGAATAGCTAAAAAAGAAGGTTATGCTAAAGAATTAAAAGATGCAGGATTAAACACTGTTTACTTGCAATTTGATGGTGTAACTGAAGAGCCTTATTTAATAGCAAGAAGCAAAAACCTATTGGATGTTAAATTGGAAGCTATTGAAAAATGTAGAGAAGCAGGTTTGGGTGTAGTTATTGTGCCTACCGTTGTAAAAGGGGTTAATGACCAGCAAGTGGGTGACATCATCAGATTCGCTATTGAAAACATTGATGTTGTTCATGGAGTAAACTTCCAGCCTGTAGCATTTGCAGGAAGGACACCATCTGACCAAGTTGAAGAGCAAAGAATCACAATTCCTGACTTCTTGAAATTGGTTGAGGACCAAACTGGAGGTCAAATTTCCAAAGATGATTTCTATTCCGCTACATCTGTTCAACCGGTATCAGAATTTATTGGAGCTTTAAGAAATGAAGAGCCTCCAGTAACCTTAAACTGCCACCAACACTGTGGTTCTGCTACTTATATCTTTATGGATGAAGGTAAAATCATCCCTATCACAAGATTCATTGATATTGATAAGTTCTTAGCATTCCTTAACAAATACACTGAAAAATTAGAATCCGGTTCATTTGCGATTAAATCCAGAATTTTCGCAAGTGCCGCTAAAAACTTCAATAAAATCTTTAAGGAAAAAGAAGCTCCAACTGGTTTAAATATGAAAAAGATCATTTTTGATATATTTAAAGACCAATCTTATGAAGCTTTAGGCGAATTCCATGTAAATTCATTGCTCATTTCCTGCATGCACTTCATGGACCCATTCAACTTCGACACTGATAGGGTAAAAGACTGTGTTATTCACTATGCAGTGCCTGATGGAAGAGTCATTCCATTCTGTACCATGAACTCCATCTATAGACAAGGCATTGAAGATGAATTCTCAGTTCCATTAAATCAGAAAATGACTGAATTCAATGACAAAACTGGAAAAGAAGAGGAAGATGAAGATTAGATAATCTTTATTCATATTTTTTATCTCTTTTTTTCATTCTATTTTCATTTCTATTTTTTCTTTAATTTTTTTACTATTTTTTCTATTCTTTATCTTATATTTCATTATTTCTTTTCAAATTTTCCCTATTTTTCATAGTATTTTTCTATAACTGTACAATAAGTTTAAATATTAAAATTTATATATAAATATTCGAATATTTAAGTATGTTAAATATTGTTTGTTAATTAAAATTAGAACATTTGATAATTGGCGTAAAAAGGTAAAATAAAAAATCATTTATCTTTTTCAATTATTGAATCAGTTTAAAAATGGTCGTGAAATTATGATTATTAGAGCACCTTCAAGATTACATATGTCTCTTATTGACATGAATGGGTCTTATAAGAGAATTGATGGTGGTATAGGTCTTGCACTTAGCGATCCACAATTTGTTTTACAAAGTGAAGAAACCAATGAAAAAGGATATACTTTAGAATTTGCTGATGATATTAGAGAAGATTCCAGAGAGTAATGTATGGAAAAGAT
>JAEEWY010000138.1 GCA_016291275.1 Methanobrevibacter sp.
ACGGGTTTTCAACCATTAGTTTTGATTCCCCATATGGGTTGATTGGTTTCAATTCAGCATCTGCACTGATAGGAATGGACTTTGGAATGCCATACAATGCAGCTGTTGATGAAAAGATGAATTTCCTCACTCTGAATTCCTTCATTACTTTAAGCAAATTCAAGGTGTTTTCATAATTGTTCTTGAAATACTTTTCAGGTTCCTCAACAGATTCCGCTACAGATGAAAATGCCGCAAAGTGCATTACTGCCTCAATATCATTGTCTTGAAAGATTTCCCTTACTTTCTCACTGTCACTTAAATCTGCATTAACAAACTCTCCCCATTTAACTGCAGATTTATGGCCTTTGGATAGGTTATCCAGAACTATTGTTTCATAACCTGAATTATTAAGCAATTTATTGACATGGGAGCCTATATATCCTGCTCCACCAGTAATTAATATCATATTATCACAAATAGCTAATTATTGATTTAATAAAATACTTTCCATTTCTAAATTCGAAAAATATTTGATTTTTATTCTATGTTTAAAATATATATTAATATTTACTTTATTTTAATGAATATATAACTTTTTACATAAATTAAGTTAAAATAAAGGAAAATTAATTGAAAAAAAGTGAAATAAATAATTAAAATTAACTAAAAGAATATTAAAAAAAGAAAAAAAGAAAATTAGTAAATTATCTATAAAAACAATTTACGTAATTTTAAAGCTGCACTTGGTTGAACTTTAATTAAAGCCTTTACAAGTTCAGTGGTTCCAAGAGTTTCAAATTCAATGTCTTGGAAAGCTTTTGCAATGCTGTTTAAGTCATCATCATTTAAAGACCATAAGTAGTCACAAGCTTTGGTGTATTTGTCCATATCGTGACCCATAGCTTCATCAACTAATTCAGCATATTTTTTAAGGAATTCTTTGGAGCAGTCTCCTGCTGCAATAGCTTCAGCAGCGGTTTGTCCTGCTAATTTACCACCAGTAATACCGCTGGTGATTCCTCCACCGGTTAATGGGTTAACTTGGCTTGCTGCATCTCCACAAAGCATGATGTTGTCATTGTACATTTCCTTTACAAGTCCACCAACAGGGTCTCCACCTACATTCAATTCAACAGGTTGAGCATCCTTAAGTGCGTAACAGTTGTTTACAGCATCAACTAAGTATTCGTAAGCGGATTTTTCAGCCATTTCAGGAATGATAGCAAGCCCTGCATTTACGATATCGTCACCTTTAGGGAATAACCAGAAGTAACCACCAGGTGCTACGCTACCGAAGTAGAACTCAAGAACATCGTTTCTTTCCATTTTAGCATTACACATTTCAAACTGTACACCAGCTTCCATGTGTTTAGGTTTGGTGATAGCTTTAAGTCCAGCCCATTTAGCTACGTGGGATTCAGGACCATCTGCACCGATAAGGATTTTAGCGTTAATGTCGAAAACTTCACCCATGCATTCACAAGTTACAGTGTAGGATCCATCTTCCTCTTTCTTAAGACCTTTTGCTTGGGTTTTGATTCTGATTTCTGCTCCAGCCCTACCAGCTTCCATAGCTAAATGCTTATCGAAGACTTTTCTTTCCAAGATGTAACCTGCTTCAGGCAATTCTACTACATCGTTAGTTAACCAAACGTCAGTTCCATCTGGAGCGATTAATCTGATACCTTCGATTTCTTGGGTAATCCAATGAGGGTCAGCTTCAAGCTCTAAGATTTCAAAGGTTCTTTTGGAAACACCTTCTGCACATCTTTTAGGAGCACCGATTTCAGATTTCTTATCCATGAGAATTACTTTTGCCCCGCCTTTTGCAGCAAATCTAGCTGCAGTGGAACCAGCAGGTCCAGCACCAATAACTAATACATCAGTTTTAATCATAATAATCAATCCTCGCTTATTCCTCTTCCATTTCCAATGCTGCTAAAGGACAAGCATCTACACAAATTCCACAGTTATTACAGTTATCATCAAAAACTAAAGCAGTTTCCTTTACTTCTATGCAGTTTCTTACACAGACACCTGCGCAACAACCGCAGTAAGAACACCAATCTTTTACAATCATAATTAAATCTCCAAATAAATTAAATTAATTAGTATAAAATCATCAATTTATTTTAAAATATTTTAAAACCCAAAAAGCAATGAAATAAATAGTTTTAGAATATTTTAGAATAAATAGTCTTAATACATAACATAAAAATATATATTTTTTATTATATATAATCTTTCGGTTAAAATAAGGAAAAATAAGGAATAAAATAGGAAAAATAGAATTAAAAATTAATAAAAATAGAAAATAAACTATAAAAAGTTAATAAAATTAACTAAATATAGTATAAAAAATAGTTTTAAAAATAATAAAAAAATAAAAGATTCCAAAATTAAATCATGTTTGGAACTCTAAGTGAAGTAGGCAATGGCTTGATCTTAGCAGGGGTACCAATAGCCAAGTAATAAGGAGGTACACTACGGGTAACAACTGCACCAGCAGCTACAATAGCTCCTTCACCAACTTCAATGTTTGATAAGAATGTAGTGTTTCCACCAACAGAACATCCTTTTCTAAGTTGAGGTCCTTTCAAATCATATTCAACTCTGACAGGATATCTGTCATTGGTAAAGCAGGCACAAGGACCGATGAATACATTGTCCTCAATGACACTGTTTCTTGGAATGTATACATTTGATTGGATGCTTACATTGTTTCCAATCTCACATCCCCCTTCAATGACAGTGTTTGTACCGATCAATACATCATTTCCTATTTTGGTATGATCTCTAACAACAACATTATGTCCAGTTTTAAAGTTATCTCCAATTATTACATCATTATAAATAACAGTATTTGATCTTAGCAAAATGTTTTTGCCTAAAATAGGCTCTTTACTAAATCTTTTATAATTAACTCCTAATTTGATTCCTTCCCTGATTAGTCTAGGGTCTTTAGAGTCACTATTGTTTCCACGCAAATTTAAAAAACTAGGCATAATATCACCTCTTTAAAAAGTTCAATGAACTTATAATTTTTACAATGCTAATATATTCAAATAATAGTATGTTTAATAAAGTATAAAAATATAATGATTTAAATTGAATATTTTTTAAAACTATTATAGATTCAATTCCCTTAGTTTCTTATCCAGTTCCTCTTCACTAAGCTCGTCTTCCTCTTCAAGTTCCATTTCCTCATCCAGGATTTCATCTTCACCAGAGGCAATCTGTTGGGCTCTTATGTTTTCCTCTTCAAGATATTTTTCCTTATTCTCTTCCCAATCAGCCTTGATTTCTGCAATCAAGTCATCATCAGCTTCAATTGCAGGTCCGGTGTAGGAACAATCCTTACATTCCCATTTTGACCAAACCTGTGGAATGATCCAATCGATATTGCTTGAACCGCAACGTGGACAAATAGTTCTTTTCATATTTTCACCTTAATCAATAAATTCAGTTAAATTTAGTCAGTATTATAAAAACTCCAAATCAAGTCTAATGCCTCACCAGGTTCAAGTACACCTGATCTGGTTTCCCTTAAAATTCTTTGAATTGAGTACCTTTTCATGTGCGGAAACTTCTTGTGAACTTCATACAGCAAAGGACATCCAAATCCTTTAAACTTAATTAAATTATAATGGCTAGTCAAGGATTTGTTCTCTAATTTTGATACGGATAATGAAGCAGGTAAGTTT
>JAEEWY010000139.1 GCA_016291275.1 Methanobrevibacter sp.
CTAAAATGAGGCCTTTGCTTTTGTTATTGTTATCAGATAGGGAGTATGATTTAAATGCCTTTAGAGAGGAATTGGATAAGCCTTCAGCTTCAATATTGCATGGATTGAAGGAATTGGAACGCATCAACCTGATAAAAAAGAATTTTAAAAGGTATTCTCTTTCCTCTAAAGGCGTCTTATGTTCTGCAAGCTTGAAAAAGCTTTTTATGGATTTGTACATTTTCGAAATCAATAGGGATTTTTGGCTTAATCATTCGATTGAATCAATTCCAAGGGATTCCTTTAGAAATACCTATTTGCTTAAGGATTCTGTTTTTGTGGAATCTGATGAGCATAACCTGTCAAAGTCATTCACAAAATACCTTGAGCTATTGAGCAATTGTGGCAATATGGAAATAATTCTCCCAATATTTTTAGAGGAACACCTGGAGATAATATTGGAAAATCTGGAAAATGGGGACAATTTGCTTTTGATTACAAATGATGAGGTTCTCACTTCATTAAGGAACTCCAAGTATTATGGTGATTTGGCTGATTTTTCTAAAAAGGGGCAAGTGATCATTAGAAAGGTGGATTATGACTTAAAGGTGTTCTTGACAATCTGTGATGATTTTATGTCCTTGAGTCTTTTCTTTAAGGATGGTCTTTTTGACAATTCCTGCTTTATTCTCAATGAGCATTCTGATGGTATAAAGTGGGCTAAGACATTATTTGAAAAGTTTTTTGAAAAGTCAGTTAGGGTGATTTAAGGTTTAGATAGGTTAAAAAAAGTAGTTACTAGTTTAAATTTAAATCATTTTAAAAAGTTAAAAAAAGTTAAAAGTATAAAAAAGTATGAGAAGATTTAAAAAACAAAAAATAAAATAAGAAATTTAAAAGCTTATTGAAGTTTTGCTTCAATAACTTCTTTTAAATCTTCTATTTTCACTCTTTCTTGTTCTTCAGTGTCTCTATCTCTTATTGTTACAGTATTGTCCTCTTTGGTGTCAAAGTCTACTGTAATAGCTATTGGAACACCTACTTCATCTGCACGAGCATATCTTTTTCCGATTGTTCCTGAAGTGTCATTGTCTACAGTGAAACCTGCTTCACGGAGTTTGTGAGTGATGTCAATTGCTATTTCACCGAGTCCTTCCTTGTTCATCAATGGGAAGACACTTACTTGGATTGGTGCAATCTCTTTTGCAAACTTGAAGTATTCCTTTTCAAATCCGTCTTCTTCAGTCTTGAAGGAATGCAATAATGTGCAGTAAAGGATACGGTCGATACCGAATGAAGGTTCAATTACATGAGGAATGATTCTTTCCCCTTTAACTTCCTCTTCAATGTCTTCAAAGATCAAGTGCTCTTCAAGAATCTCGAATGTGCTGTCAAGTTCAAGGATGAATTTTCCTTCACTTTCGATTTGTTCCTTAAGCGCTAAAACTTCATCATCTGATAAGTTTTCAATGTAAGTTTTTATTTTTGGAGAATCTCCCTTAAATGCAGGTCCGAATAGCTTTAAGTTAGGCTTTACAATGGTTTTTGAAACGAGTTTAGGTTCATCGTATTCCATGTAAATGCTTAATTCCTCATTACTGAACTGGCTGTGTGCAGTTAAGTCATAGTTCCCTCTGTCTGCAATACCGATGATTTCAACCCAACCGTATTGGTCAGTCAAGCATTCAACGTCCCAGCAGTCAAGTGCATAGTGAGCCATTTCTCCAGGCAAGTGTTGTCTGAATCTCAATACTTCATCAGGAATTCCTAACTCCTTAAGGAATTTTCTTGCAAGGTACAATTGATAGATTAATGTTTCAGAAGATACGACACCTTGGTCTAAAGCTTCTTGAGCAGTGATTTCCAAGGTTTCCTTATCATTCATTTGAACATCTTGAGAGGATAAGTATAATATTTCATCAGCTATTTGCTTAAATTTTGGATGGGTCTTGTCTTCAGGGTCTAGGAATATTTCAGCTTCAGCTTGGGTGAATTCTCTTAGACGAATGACCCCTTGTCTTGGAGAGATCTCATTTCTGTATGCTTTTCCGAGTTGCACTGCACCGAATGGGAGCTTGTTTTTAAAGAATCTGGATAATCTTTTGAATAGAATGAAAATTCCTTGAGCGGTTTCAGGTCTCATGTATCCTACTTTGTCACCTTTTGCTCCGATTTCAGTCTTGAACATCAAGTTGTAGTTCCATATGTTTGCTAAGTCTCCGCCACAGCTCGGACATTTGATGTTGTTTTCCTTTACGATTTCATCCATTTCGCTGTTTTCCAAGCTTTCCACATCTTCGCCGATTGCCTCTTCAATGATGTGGTCTGCCCTGAACACTTCACCGCAAGAGAGACATTTGGTCATAGGATCTGTAAAGTTGTCAACGTGTCCAGATGCTTTCAATACTTCCTTAGGCATTACAGTTGGCCCTTCAATTTCATGGAAACCTTCTCCTGCAATGTATTGCTTTCTCCACTTTTGCATGATGTTATTCTTTAAGCTTGCTCCAAGAGGTCCGTAATCAGTAAATCCTGACACTCCTGAGTAAATCTCAAAAGATGGCCATAAGAAACCTCTTTTACGTGCAATATTAAACATTTTTTCATGATTCATTAATATTTCTCCATAAGTAAAATAATTTTTAATTATTAATTAATTAGAATAGTTATTAAATAAGTTATTATAATGAAATAATTTAACTTAATAATTTAACATTTTAATTTTTCTATTTAATTATTATTATAAGTTTTTATAAAATTAGATTAAAATTGAAAAAAATAAGTTAAATTAAAAAAAGTAATTAAAAAGTATTAGTTAATTATTTTTTATAATCAACTAATTCACCAATTCTATTTAATACGGAATCAATGGATTTTTGACTGTAATTCAATTCGATTGCATCATATTTGCATGTTTGAACACAGTGCCCGCAGCCAACACATTTGTCTTGATCAATTGTTACCTTGCCGTCTTCAAGATAAATTGCATTTCCAAAGCAAATGTCATCACCTAAACATCTTCTGCACATCTTACAGTTTTCATTAACTGTATGCACTTCAACGTCTTCAAGTCTTTTGACCTTATTGCTGATTTCATCGTCTAAATCTGGAAGAACTTTCCATAGACAACAGCATGGGCAACAATGACATATTGTCAAAAGTTCCTCTTTAGGCCTTACATTCATCCAAACGCTATCGATTTTGTTTCTTCCGATAACATGGCTTAATCCTAATTCGTCTGCCTTGTCAACATGTTCTAATGCCTCTTCAACAGTAGCGCTTCTACCATATTTTGAAGCTATCTTTCTGCTTGCAGGACCAATAAAAATACAACCGAAGTCTTGCGGATAATCTTCACAGTTTGCAGAAGACCTGCAGAGACATTTGTGCATGATTACGATATCTTCAGCTTCCTTAATCACTTCCTTGATGATTTGGCTTGGCACAAATTCTGACTCAGATTTCTCAAAGCTTTGGTTGATTTCAATGTTTGCAGTGATGGTCTTATTGATTGAATTCTTATTTGGAAGGACATAAACCTCATCATCTTCGAATAGAATCTTATCGATGATCTTTTTAGCGATTCTTGATTTTTTGGTTAATCTGGAAAGGAAAAATCTTGTGTGAAAAGCGTGTTTAACGAATGTTGTAGTCACATCTTCATAATATCCTTTTCGTCTATCTTTATCGTCCATAGTTT
>JAEEWY010000140.1 GCA_016291275.1 Methanobrevibacter sp.
AAAATTAAAAAATAAAAGGATTAGAATCAAAACTTATCCTAATTACTCTTCTTTTAAAAATAGTTATTTAATAGAAAATCAATTCTTTTGATTTTTCCACATCTTGAGACAATTCTAAAAATTCTTCAAATGAAGAATCTATTTTTTCATACAATTGATTTAGATCCATATCAATTACATCTTGAGTGGATAAATCAATACGGATTGTAGCAGATGCTCCAGGCATGCCAACTGCAGGTATTGTAATTATGCCAAAGTCCTTCAATAAAACCATAGCCCATAAGAAACAGCAATCCTTTTTTGAAAGTTCTGTTTCAACATTTAGCTTTTCTAATTGGTTTTTCAATGAATCTTCACTTACCATAACACCAGTTGGTGTCTTTTCAAACATTTCGTACTTTTCACTTAATAATTCATAGAACTCTTCTTTTCTGGAAATTGCTTTAACCAAGTTCTCTTCAGTGTAATTCCTGATTCCGTTTACCATAGCTAAAATCAATGGAGGTTGAGCTTCAAGACCAAATTGATTTGCCTTAACCTTTATTTCATCAATCAATTCTTCTCTTCCAGCCATTAATCCACCTCTTGGCCCAGGCATTAACTTATCTGTACTGGTAACAACCAAATCCGCTCCAAGCTCTGTTGCTTTCGCTTGATTGAAAACAGCAGTTCTGAGCCTTGCACCTGAAGCATCATCAACAAGCACAGGAATGTCTTTCTCATGAGCCATATCAATGACTTTCTTAAAGAGTCCCTCATCAATGACCTTATGATCTATTGTTGAACCGGTTACTACAACTAATGAAGTGTTTTCAGGAATAGTGAACTTATCGATGTCAACGAATTCATCATAGCTTGCACCTACAATTGCACAGGATCGTGGAATAGATGGGTGAGCTGGAAATTCAGCCAAGAAATGGCTTACATGGTCACCTTCATTAACCAATGCCAAAATACTTGCCAAGATTCCGGAACTTGTCCTGTTAACTGCCAAGACCTTTTCTCCTCCAAGATGTTCTTTTCCCACAATTTGGAGCTCATCTTCAAAAATAGCTGGACCTACATAAGTTTCCAAGAGATCCAATTCATCATCACTTGCTATAAATCCTCCGGAAAGCCCAGTAACATCATATAAGGAATCCCTTCCATTATCGTTAATGATTTCCTTAATGATTTTCAATGCAGATTCCCTTTTCTTAACTTCATCCAATGAATTATTGATAATCATGATAAAACCTTGAAAAATTCTAAAAACATAAAAAGTAACTAAAAAAAGTGAATTAAATTATAAATTAAATTAAAAAATAGATAAATAATTCCAATAATGGAATTATAAAGAAAAAGAATTAAAAAGAAATTAGTCTAAAAGACTTAATTCGAAATCAGAGAATGATTCAATGATTACTTTTAAATCCTTTTCACTGATGTCCATTTGAGTAAACTCTTCACCTTCAGAATAAGCGTATTCTGCATGAACGATGTTTCCATCTGGACTAGTGTATAACATGACGAAGTCTTCTTGCTTTTCAGGATTTTTAGTAGGTAAACTGATAGTGAAAGAAAGACCTAATTGATTGAAGAATTTTTCTTTTTCCTCTTCATCCTTATTGCATTTTTTTAATTTTCTAATTCTTGACTTTAATTTCTTTTCAGCTGCTTCTGCAATATCTGCCATTGTATCACCAAAATAATCGTAAATTCTTAAAATAATTAATCTGATAAAAATTAAATTAAACTAATATGATAAACTAATAAAATAAAATTAATATAGATTATTATGATATTTAAAATAATTAGTATATAAATATTTAGTTATTGTCATTTGCATTATTATTTGAAAACAATACTAGTCATGGATATTAGTCAAATTAATCATAAATTAATCATAAAGACTGTTTCCTTCACTGTCCATCGCTACAATCAATGGGCCAAATGAATCCACATCCAAATCCCAAATTGCTTCAGGCATTCCAAGGTCAAGCCAATTTACTCCTTTTATCTCATTGACCTTATCAACATACAATGCTGCACAGCCTCCAGTTGCTACAACATAAACTGCATTGTTTCTCTTTAGAGCTTCCCTAACAGAATCATCCATTCCACCTTTTCCAATGATGATCTTAGCGCCCATATCCAAAACATCCGCTTCATATGGATTCATTCTCATGGAAGTTGTTGGACCTACAGCAACCATCTTATATTTAGGTTCTGAATCATCCTTGTTTTCTTCTTCCTGAATAATAGGTCCAGCATGGAATAAGACTGCTCCTTCAATGTCAATTGGAGCTCCTTCTTCCAAGATTCTTTTATGAGCTTGATCTCTTGCAGTCAATATCTGACCGGAGATTGCAATAACATCTCCAGCTTTTAATTTGTTAATATCATCATCAGTAATTGGGGTTTTTAATTCTATCATGAATTCACCAAATAAATTTTATCAAATTTTGAAACCTTAAAACATATCCATAAGAATTTCAAAAATAAATAGAATAAGTTTTATATAAAAAATTTCATATATTATATATTATATTATTTAATTTATTTATTTAGATATATAAAAATAATCTAAATCCAAATAATTTAAATTAAATTAATTTTAATTAATGAAGAGTAAAAGGTTGATTATTAATGTCCAGTATGAGTAATGTAGCAGGATTATCAAAATGGATTAGAACATTGCCTAATGCTAAAAGTTCAGTGCTAATGATAATTATACTAAGTTTTATTATAGGAGTTCTCCTCTTTTTATTACAGCCTGTTAGTGTAGGAAACGGATTGGAAGACTTTTTCTATGGAGGGGCATTCGGTTTTGTTGTATTCGGATTGCCTGCAATCATAACCGGTTCCACTGATCAATTATGGGTAGAATCCCTTAATGGAATCAACCTTAAGGCTAAGCATTCCATGTTCTTAGCATTGGTCTCAATGGCTCTTGCAGGAATTGTAGGTATCATTGGAACAGCAGTAGGCCTTATTTTCAATATGAATTTATTCTTTAACTCCATCCTATTCGGTTGTGTTATTGCATTTGGATTCAATATTCTTGTTATATTAGCCACAACCAGAATAAAGCTCTTCAATTCATTTATCATTGCAATTATCCAACCATTGCTTATGATTGGAATGCTCATTATCACAAGCTTCCTGAACAATATTGATTACATATTCTCACTAGGATATATAACTACAATATTTAAAGTGATTATAGCAAGTGTAATCTTCCTGATTGCAATCTATGCATTCATCAGTGTTGTAGAGTCTCCTATGAAAAAGAATTTAGGATTTGGAGCAATGGAAATCCTAAGTTATTTCATCTTGCATATGAATGAGGGAACAAATACAATTGAACAATTGTTTGACAATGCTGGAGAAGCTATTGATACTCTTGTAGGTGTTGCAAGCTTTAGAAGGCTTGACGGAAGTATTAAAGCATTGTTTTTAAGTCCTTGCGTTCACCCAGGACCTCTTGGAGACATTGGAGGTTCCAATATGCCAACAATATTGGCAAATAGCTTTGATGCATTCACTATGGTTGCACATGGTCCATCAACCCATGACTTCAACCCAGTATCAAGCGATGAGATCGTTAAGATAGAAGATGCAGTAAGAAAAGCATTAGACAATATGGAATACTCTCCAAAGGCAAGCGAATTCATTAG
>JAEEWY010000141.1 GCA_016291275.1 Methanobrevibacter sp.
ATTTTCCATACTTCCTGTGCCTCCTCTATAAAATTTTTTTATTTACAACATTTCTCTTGGCTGCTGCTCAAGAGGTATGTTATATTATTAAATATGTTTTAATAATATAAATAATTTTTTATTAAAACATTAATAAAAACTCAATACAATTGCAGGATAATGCAGCCCATTGGTCAGCTGGTAGCTTCATCAATGGCTGCACTTTTCCTGCTTTATTTACTATTTTAATTCACCTCATATTTAATATTTTAAACAGACCATTTGAAGACTAATCCTGCTGTGCCAATATATGAATTTCATACACCCTCCTGCAATAGTCCCTCTTGATTTTTAGCTCATTTACCTCTCTTTGCAATTCTGCTGTTTGGATTTTTATATAACTGTCTTTTTCACTTACTGTCGGCTTGGCTTTCTGTAAAGCTTCCTCCCAGTTAGTGCTCACATTCATATTGGCTTTTGCCAAATCCAGCTCAAGCTTCTTGTCCTTGTACTCCTGCTCTCTGATTGCAACTGTGTTAGCAGTTTTAATCAGAAATTCCACTATCTCATTTTCCAACATTTTTAATTTCCTCCTAAAAAGTTATTATTTCATATATATTTAATAAATAAAATAAACCAAAATCCTGCAAGGCATTGAATAAAATGGAGGAGGTGGGCAAAAATAAATGCTTCCTACCTATGCCCCCTCCATTTAATCAGCCCTATGTTTAATTAAATGACCTCGACATATCCTCTTGGATTGCAGTCATTGTCGCTAACCTCAATCTCTCCATTGAGCCCATTGCCAACACCGACCTCAATGAAAAAGTCCTCGTCTTTGGCAGGAACAAAGCTGCCCCCACCCATAATCCTAAAGCCAGTAAGCCCATCAGACTTTGCAGCTATTACCAAGACTCTATATCCACTATATGCTCTTGGGTTTCCAATGAAAATGTCTGTTACATTAATGGACTTTAACAGCTGCCTTATGTATTCCTTTTTATCCTGTGGAATACTTGGGTTGCTGTATAGCTCCTTTTTCAATATCCTGCTCTCTGTAATTTTCTTAATGGTATCCATATTCAAGTCCTCCTTAAATAATAAAAATAATTAATATGAGGAGATTATCTCCTCAATGGTTGTTTCGTTTAGGTCGTCGTCTTTGACTTCCACTGATAAGCCACTTTCTTTGAAGTATTGGTCAGCCCAGCTTAAGAAGTTTAATAAATTCTCGTGTGCTTCTTCCTCTCTTTCCTCAAAGGATTTTAAGAGGTCAGTTTTTCTTGGTCTGTATTTAATCATAAATGAATGGAAGCCAGTGTCCCAGCTGTATTGTGGTTTGGAGCAGCTAATCCATATTGCTGAAATTTTGCCAGTGTGGTCGGTGTGTACTGTCAAGTCAGTAATTTGCTCGTTTAGGATTGCTCCTGTGTGCTCAATTCTTGAAAGACAGAAGTCCACACCTTGCTCGGTTGGTTGGTTGCTCCATTGGCACTCTTTGACTTTTGCATATCTTTTTACTAAATTTGGTCTGTATTGGTTTACTCTGAACATTTTTTTGTCTCCTTTATAATTTATTGCTTCTAACTCTCTATGAGTTAAACATATTTATTTATTGTATACTATATAAATGTTTCTATTTTTTACCTATTTTTTGGAGAAAAATAGCAAAATTCATCAAAAATTGGCAAAAATTTATAAAAAAATCAGAAGAAAAAAAACTAAAACTGCTAAAAACACATATTTCATATAAAACAAGGCAGGAAAATTGTTCTTCGTTCAGCTCATTTCCTATTATTTTAATAAAATTGTTTTGATTTTATTAAAAAATTTGTTAATTAATTGTTATAAAATCATTTCAATAAAATAATAAAATAAAAACCACAAGTCCATTTTTTCAATAAAATGGATTTAATAAAATAAAAACCCCCATAATCAGCCAGTGCATTGATGGACAGCTTGACCCACCAGCTGCACCTCCAAGTCCCTGCTACCCCTTTCTTCCAGTTATCCCTTGAATTAATTTGATGCCCCTTGCAGCTGCCATCTTCCTGTCCTTAAAATACCCTCAATTTAGCTGATGCCCTCTGTACTCCTTATTGGCAGGTGCTGTATCAATATGCCCTCCCTTGAGATATATGGGTAAAATCAGTGAAATGGTTAAAAATTTGGGGGTTTATATAAATTAAATAATAATTAAATATTCAAAAAATAGCATTGTTTAATTTAAATTGAAAGGTGGCTAATTTAAATGGCAGCATAGGTGGGCTACCAATTTTAATCAGCCCTCCTTTCAATTATTTTAAATTACAAAGTTGACCTTAATTCCTCCAATGTCATTCCAACCCTCCCCTCCAATACAGCTCTCTCTATCTCGTCCCAACCTTTATCAGTTTCAACCTCCACAACAGTGTCGCAGCTTCTGTCCTTTAGGCATTTGAAAGCCAAGCCCTTGTCCATTGACACCATATTAACAATATTTTCCTCACCAGTGCAACAAATAAATATTAACATTTCAAACTCTCCTGTATTTTAATACCTTAATATATATCTAATAAAATAAAAAATAATATTTTCTATGCTCCTTTAATTTAAATGATTGATTGGCTAAAATAAATGGAAGAGTCTTGTGTTCATTCATTTAAATTGCTCCTCCATTTAATTTAAATTAAACCTCTTCCTCCCCAATAAATAGGTCGATTTGATTTAATGCCTCCATCAATAAATTATAGCTTCTCTTTTCAAACTCCTCGTCAATGTCCTCCTCGTCATCATTCCAATTTGCTATGTACTCCTTGCTGTAATTGTTTTCAATACCCAGTGCAGCTGAAACCATAAAGCTAACAGTCTCTGCCTCCAGCTCCTTGAGGTTTCTTCTTTCGCTCTTGCTGTATACCTCCAGCTCCTCCCCCCTGTCATAGTGCAGGTGGAGGTGTGCGAGTTCGTGGAAGAGAGTGCATATTGCAGCCAAGTCATTGTTATGTTTGCCAATGGCTATCCTCTTTCCATCAGTGTAGCCATTTGCCTCCAGCAGCTCCTCAAATTCAACAGGCACATTGACCTTGCTGATAAAGTCCTCGACATTGTATTCAGCTGCACTCTTGTATAGGTGATTTTTATTGCAGTTTCTTGGCACTGGGTCACCTTCTGTTTGGGATAATTCAAACACTGGCACTGACTTATAATAATGTTGGTATTTTTTAACTTCCTCGCCAGTTTCCTCGTCAATGTACTTCTCAATAATCCTCTTCTGTGGTGCAAGAATGTACATAGCTTTCTCTCCCTTTTTGACTGTCCTGTTATAGTCTTTCTTCCAAGCTTTGTACCCCCTTGCCATTTGAAACATTGCTCCTTTCCTTAACATTGTCTCGAACATCAAAATCATTGTGTTCCTGCTGCTGTATATATTGTAATGATAATTTCTACCATACTGCTGGAAAAATGCCTCCATCTGATTTGGGTTGTTGAGTAATTCAATGACCCCTGCCCTCAATGTTTTAAAGGCATTTTCCACTTTTTCCCTATTGGTTAATTTTCTTGCCATATTCTTGTGCCTCCTTTATTTGAATAAGCTCCTTCCATTCATTGTACCTATATGGGTTAGGTCGGTATTTTTTGCAATCATTTTTGCAGTTTCCTCGTCACAATGAATACAAACATTACTCTCCCCCATTTC
>JAEEWY010000142.1 GCA_016291275.1 Methanobrevibacter sp.
TAATTTGGTTGGGATATTATTCAATAGGCTTTAAGGGGGCTTATTTTATAATTGGGCGGGCTAATTTTATTTAACGTATTTTGTTGTCGAATGAATTTTCATCTATGAGGTGTTTTAATGAATGATTTTGGTTTAGTGCAATTGATTTGGATTAAGAGATTGGTAAGTGAAACAGCTAGAATAAATACTTTAATTGAATGCAACAGATTATCTGAAAGAGACTTAAACAGATACAAATCTGTCATTTCAGCTATTGATGACTTCTGTGCATTTGTGATTAACTCTCAAAACTGGAGAGATGTTAAAAACATTTCAAGCATTGTTGATGAAGTTGAAATGGTTTTGTTCCAACATTTCTATGAACAGATAGGTGCTTTTGAAGATGAAGAAGTTCATTTGGACTTGTCTGGTGATGATGAAGTCAATCTCAAATTTGAAAATCCATTCATTGAGAATCAAAGGTTTGGTGTAATTGATGATAATGATTTGGAAAGGGTGTTCGATGGATCTGTATTGGAAGGAGAGATTGTTGAAATCCCTGATGAGATTGAATTTGAAATCAATGATGAAAATCCATTATTAGAGCTTTTTGACATGAAACCTGGAGAGTCCCGTGAGATTTCAGTAGTGGATTTTATAAATATTCTCACTCAAAATCAAGAAGGCCTCAGTTTCAATTTAGATCCAGAAGCATTTCCAGATGAAGCAGACATCTTAAGTGAAAATGAGGAAGTTTCATTGGAGGAATTCATTGCACACCTTATTGATTTCAGCTCTTCAAAAGGAATTGACTTTGGCATATTTGATTATGATGATGATTTTTGATTAAATTAATTCATCATTTCTTTTACTATTTTTTATCTATTCTAACTTGTTTTAATTATTTTAAATTCATTATTTTAAATTCAATTCTAAATTCTACTTTTAGTTTTTATTCATATTTCACTAATGAAGATGTCTTCTATTTTCACATCAAACTTATGAGCTATTTTAAAGGCGAGTTCAAGTGATGGATTGTATTTGTCATTCTCAATAGCAACTATGGTTTGCCTGCTGACTCCCAATTCATTTGCCAATTCCTCTTGGGTAATATTTTCAATTGCTCTGTAAATTCTTAGATTATTTCTCATGCTTGTCCTCTTTTTTATAAATTGATTTAATTTTAAAATGTTATGTAAAATTATATTTACTTATTATATAAATATATTTACTTTATGTTAAATATTATTTACTATTCGTATGTATTTATATAAGATTATGAATATATATTCAAAATGTAATTTAATAATTAATAAAAAAATAAGGTAGTTGATAATATGGAAAAAGCTTTAACTTTAAAATATACTTGTAAAGATTGTGGATTCACTTGGATTACTTTAAATGGTGAACACTCAATCTGTCCTAAATGTCACAGTGAAAATATTGAATTCTTGGAAGAGGTAAAGGATTTGGATATTGATGCAATTCTCGCTCATAATAAAAGAAGAGGAGGATGCTGCGGGTCTGCAAGAGGAAAAGGTCCTTTAACTTGCGGTAAACCAATGCCTGATCATGCTAATCCTAATATTCCACATCATAGCCATGATAAGAGAACTTGCTGTGGCTACAATGAATAAGTGATTCATTCATTGATTTAATGCTCATTTACCTTAAAACTAAAAAAATGGATAATTAGTATTCAATAGTCAGTTATTCTTTCCTTTTTAATACCTCCTATTTCTGTTGGATATTAATTATCCCACTCAACCAATTTTTTCTTTTCTAATTTTTTTTATCAATTTTTTTAATTTAATATCTCGCTAACTTTTTATTTTTTAATTAAATTTTTATTTTCTATCCCTTTATTGTTAAATTCACTAAATTCACTATTTTATCTATTTTTTCTAGTTTCCAATTAAATAATAAAATATTTATTATAAAGATAATATAAATTAAAATATAAGACATTTAAGTTAGTTATTCTATAATACTTTTAATAATTAACTCATAAATTATTAGATTTATTGGATTTATCAAATAATTTAAATTATTTCTTTTGGAGGATTTTGAATGAATAAAAGTGATTTGAAAAGAGACCATTATATGTTGAAAGGTCCCCTTGCTAAGCAAGGTTATGACTGGTGGTGGCATTCTTTAACAGCTTACAATAAGGAAACTGGTGAACCAAGACCATTCTTTATAGAATACTTTGTATGTAACCCAGATTTAGCTGAAGATGAACCTACCTTAGGTCAAGACCCTAAAAACATTGAAGCAGGCAAAAGACCTTCTTACTGTATGTTAAAAGTTGGAGCATGGGGTAAAGAGCCTAAACAGATCCATAATTACTATTCCATGAAGGATTTCTCATGTCCGGATGATAAATTGGACATTAAAGTCGGGGAATACAGCTTAACTGAAACCCACATGACAGGATACTGTAAAGTTACTGAAGAGGAAGCACGTGAACATCCAGAATACATGTGTGATGCAGGAGAAATGAAATGGGATTTGGATATTGACAAGCAAATCACTTTTAATGTAGGCTACGGTGCTAACAGTTTCTTTAGAAAATTGAATGCTTTTGAAATGTTTTGGCATGCTGAAGGAATAAAAACTCAATATAAAGGTACCATTGAAATGGATGGTGTTGAGTATGAAGTAATTCCTGAAAAATCCTTTGGATATGCTGATAAGAACTGGGGTGGAGACTTTACAAGCCCTTGGTTATGGATATCCTCTTGTAATTTAACAAGTTTAATCACTGGCAAAAAGCTTAATAATTCTGCTTTTGAAGCTGGTGGAGGAAAACCTAAAGCATTTGGTATTTCACTTCCTCGTAAATTATTAATAGGTTTCTATTATGAAGGAAAAATGTATGAATACAACTTTGCTAGATTTTGGAATCTTGTAAAAATAGATTTTGACTTTGAAGAAGGTGAAAAAATTCATACATGGACCATTAATGCTTCAAATAAGAATTCTTATATTGAATTAGAATTACATTGCAAACGGGATGAAATGTTACTTATAAACTATGAAGCACCAAACGGCCTTAAGTTACATAATCGTCTATGGAATGGTGGAACCGGTTATGGTGAAATAAAATTATATAAAAAAGATGGAACATTAATAGATCATGTTAAAATAGAAAATACCGGATGTGAATATGGAGAATATTGTTAATTTTCCATTACTTACAAGAAAAAGGTGCAATATGAATTACTTTAAATTAATTCTTAAAAATCCATTTAGAAATAAGACCCGAAGTTTACTTGCAATAATAGGAATTGCTATAGGTATTGCTACAATAGTAGAATTGGGATTATTAACTGTATCACTTGAAGATTCAACAGAAACAACATTAAAAGAAGGATCTGCAGAGATTACAGCCACCAAAATAGGTAGTTCCCTAGCGTCATCTTCAGGTAATCTTAATGAGAGTTATGTTGAAGAATTATCTAAAGTTGATGGAGTTGAAAAAACTGCGGGGATGCTTGAAAGTACTGTAATTGATACATCAAAAAAGAGTGATTCCAGTAGATACGGTTTTAGTCTGTATGGTGCAAAAACCGATGCTCTATCTATTGTTGGTATAAACAATATAAATGGTAGTGTATTTAATGAAAATGAAAATGAATTGATTGTCGGAA
>JAEEWY010000008.1 GCA_016291275.1 Methanobrevibacter sp.
TAAGGATTTTTTCGAAAATTTTGAATTTAATGTACCAAAGGACTTTAACTTTGGTTTTGATGTAGTGGACGAATATGCAAGAATAGACCCAGAAAAACTTGCATTGATCTGGTGTGACGATAACGAGAAAAAGGTATTTACCTTTTTGGATATGAAAAAATTATCCAATAAGGCTGCAAATCTCTTTAAATCCCAAGGAATCAATAAGGGAGATGCAGTATTGCTTACCTTAAAAAACAGGTATGAATTCTGGATCTGCATGACTGCACTTCATAAAATCGGTGCAATAGCTATTCCAACCACTCACATGGTAAAGCTTCATGATATTATATATAGAGTGGAAAATGCAAGCATTAAGATGGTTGTCTCTGTAGAAGAGGACCAATTGATTCCAGATTACGAAGCTTGTGAACAAGAGTTAGGCATTGAGCTTAAGAAAGCTCTTGTAGGAAATATCAATAAGGAAGGTTGGTTAAACTTTGATGAGGAACTTGCTAAGATGAGTGATGAGTTCGAAAGGCCAACTGGAGAAGACGCTACTCATGAGGATGAGACTTTCCTCATTTACTTCTCAAGCGGTACCACTGGAAACCCTAAAATGGTTGCACATGCTCACACTTATGCAATTGGACACTTAATCACTGCAAAATACTGGCACAATGTTGTAGAAGACGGAGTTCACCACACTTCTGCTGATACCGGATGGGGTAAAGCAGTATGGGGTAACTACTATGGTCAATGGATTTCTGGTTCTGCAGTATTCGTTTACGATTATGTAAGATTCAATGGTTTGGATTTAATGGAAAAGATCATTGAAAACAAGGTAAACACTTTCTGTGCACCTCCAACAATCTACAGATTCTTGATTAAGGAAGACTTATCCCAATTTGACTTTTCAAATGTTCAATATGCAACTACTGCTGGAGAGCCATTGCCTCCTGAAGTATTTAAAAGATTCAAGGAATTCACTGGATTGGAGATTAAGGAAGGATTCGGTCAAACTGAAACCACTCTTTCATTGGCTACATTCATTTGGATGGAATCAAAAACAGGTTCTGTAGGAAAACCATCCCCTGCATTTAAAGTAACCCTTTTAGACCCTGACCACAATACTGTAGATATTGGTTCTGAAGGAGAAATCTGTTTTGATATAACTGGAGAAAGGTCTGTAGGTTTATTTAAGGAATATTACAGAAACCAAGAGAAAACTGATGAAGTATGCCATGATGGTTATTACCACTGTGGAGACACTGCATATATAGATGAAGACGGTTATTACACATTTGTTGGAAGAAATGATGATATAATCAAGTCTTCCGGTTACCGTATTGGACCGTACGAAGTGGAAAACGCAGTAATTTCTCACCCTTCAGTATTGGAATGTGCAATTACCGGTGTTCCTGATGAATTGAGAGGCCAAATCGTTAAGGCAACAATCGTTCTTGCAAAAGGATTCGAGCCAAGTGAAGAGCTTAAAAAGGACATTCAAAATCATGTAAAGCATGAAACCGCTCCTTATAAATATCCAAGAATGATTGAATTTGTTGAAGAATTGCCTAAAACAATCAGTGGTAAGATTCAAAGAAAGATAATCAGAACTGAAGATGAGAATAAACTTAAATAATTATTTTTCTCTTCTTATTATTTTTTTTAAACTTTTCAATTAATAATCAGATTAAGTTTAAAAATCAATAATCAATCTTATTAAATTATACAATTTCAAAAAATTAAAAAATTAAAAAATTAAATTTATTGTAGGATAGTGAATAAATGAATGTAAATCAAATTAAACCATATCCTGTCATTAGCAAAAACAATTGTAAGGCATGTTTAAGATGTATAAGCGCTTGCAAAGAGGGATGCCTTACATTAAGTGAAGAGATTAATGATAGTGGATATCAATATGCAGAATATACTGGAGAAGGCTGTATTGGTTGTGGAGATTGTTATTACACTTGTCCTGAACCATTAGCTATTGAAGTTCATATTCCTAGAAGGACTAGAAAACCTAAAGGAGATGCTTAAATGAGTAACCAAATTGTAAAAGGAAATACCGCTGTAATCATTGGAGCATTATATGCGGGCTGTGATTGTTTCTTTGGTTATCCAATCACCCCTGCAAGTGAGATTCTCCATGAAGCATCCAAATATTTCCCAATGGTAGGAAGAAAATTTGTACAGGCTGAAAGTGAAGAGGCTTCTGTAAACATGATCTATGGTGGAGCTTCAACCGGTCACAGAGTTATGAGTGCATCATCTGGACCTGGAATCAGCTTAATGCAAGAAGGATTCACCTTTTTAGCTGGTGCAGAATTGCCTGCAGTTATTGTAGATGTAATGAGAGCAGGTCCTGGTTTAGGTAATATAGGTCCTGAACAAGGAGATTACAATCAAATTGTAAAAGGTGGAGGTCATGGAAACTATAGGAATATAGTATTGGCACCTAACAGCGTTCAGGAAATGTGTGACTTCACCATGAAGGCATTTGAGCTTTCAAACAAATACAGAAACCCTGTAGTTGTCCTTGCTGATGCAGTATTAGGTCAAATGGCTGAACCTTTAAGATTCCCTAAAGAAGCAATTGAACCTAAGATTGATGAATCATGGGCTGTAAGAGGCAATAAGGAAACCATGAACAATTTAGTGACTTCAATTTTCCTTGACTTCAATCAATTGGAAGATTTCAACTTCCAAATTCAGGAAAAGTATGAAACCATCAGGCAAAATGAAGTTGTCTATGAAGAGTATATGGTTGAAGATGCTGAAATTGTAATTGTAGCTTACGGAACAAGCAGCAGATTATCCAGAACTGCTGTTGATGTTGCAAGAGAAAAAGGCATTAAATTAGGTCTCTTAAGACCAATCACCTTATTCCCATTCCCAGAGAAAAGAATTAAGGAATTGGCAGATAAAGGCGTTCAATTTGTTTCTGTTGAAATGAGTAACGGTCAATTAAGAGAAGACGTTAAGGCAGCAGCTAATTACGATGATGTCCATTTGGTAAACAGAATGGGTGGAAATGTAATTGAGCTTAAGGATATTCTAAATGAAATCTATAAGATGGTAGGAAGCGATGAACGTCACAAGGTTCACAGTGACGAAAAGGATTATGATGCAAGCTACCTAAATGATAAGGAATATCAGGAAGAATTAGACAATGATAACTATTATAATCATAGGGTTGTAGATTAGGGAGGTGAAAGAATGGATAATATTAAAGTAACTGATGAAAACACTGAAAAAGTTCAAATGAGCGAAATCGAAGAAAAAGTTATTAAAAAACCAGAATCCTTATATGACAGCTTCCCTAGAAAAGGAAATGACATTTACAATACTCATTACTGCGCTGGTTGCGGTCATGGTATTTTACATAAATTGATTGCAGAAGTGATGGATGAATTGGATATTCAAGAAAGATCCGTAATGATTTCTCCTGTAGGATGTGCTGTATTCGGTTATTACTACTTCAATTGTGGAAATGTGCAGACTGCACACGGAAGGGCTCCTGCAGTTGCTACTGGTATTTCAAGAGCTGAAGACAATGCTATTGTAATGAGCTATCAAGGAGATGGGGATTTAGCTTCCATTGGATTGAATGAAACATTGCAAGCTGCTAACCGTGGAGAAAAATTAGCGGTTTTCTTTGTAAACAACACTGTTTACGGAATGACTGGTGGTCAAATGGCACCAACAACCTTGATTGGTGAAAAGACTGTAACCTGTCAAAATGGAAGAGACGCTAACTTTGCAGGATATCCATTGCACTTATGTGAATTATTGGATAACTTAAAGGCACCTGTATTCATTGAAAGAGTGTCCTTAGCAAATCCAAAGCTTATTAGAAAAGCTAAAATAGCTATTAAAAAAGCTTTAATGATTCAAAAGGAAGGTAAAGGTTATGCTTTCGTTGAAGTTTTATCACCTTGTCCAACCAATATTAGAAGAGATGTGAAAGGTGTTGAAGACTTCTTGATTAATGAAATGGGTAAGGAATTTCCTGTAAAAAGATTTAGGGATTTATCCAAAGAAAGAGAACCTAAAGAAAGACCTGTAAGTGATTTCTCCATTGAAACTCTTGATAAAGTATTTGGAATCGACAGAAGCAAGGAAATCAAGGAAATCGAAGAGGACTTTGATGACATCAAGGTTAAAATAGTAGGTTTCGGTGGTCAAGGAGTATTAAGTACTGGTCTTACCCTTGCTCAAGCAGCATGTAGTGAAGGTAAGGAAGTGTCATGGTACCCAAGCTATGGGCCAGAACAAAGAGGTGGAACCTCCAACTGTTCTGTAACCATTTCATCTAAAACCATCGGTTCTCCAGTTGTGGAAGAATGTGATATATTAATTGCAATGAACAAGCCTGCTTTAGAAAAATACTCAATAGACGTTAAGGAAAAAGGAATTATCCTATACGATTCCCGTGCAGGAGATTACAATAAGGATAATCTTCATGTAAAGGATGATGTTGAGATCATTGCTATTCCAGCAAGAGCTATTGCAACTGAAGTAGGAAATGCAAAGGCTATGAACACTGCAATCTTAGGTGCTTTAATGGAATTAGGTGCAGATAGTCCTATCTTATCTAAAGAAGCATTTGAAAACGGTATTAAGGATACCTTTGCAGCTAAACCAAAACTCATTGATGTAAACTTAAAGGTTTTGGAAGCTGGAGCAACTTGGTTAAGAGAAAACAGATAATCTCTTAACTTTTTTTCTTTTTATTTTTTATTTGAATTTATTTTTTTTAATTTATTTTTTTTAATTTCTTATTTTCATTTCTTTTTGAAAATTAAACGATTTCATATTCATATTTCTTTCAATTTAACTTATTTTCATGATTTTAATTTTTTTAAAAAAGTTTATTATATAAAAAATTGAAATTATTATTTGAAAAGAACCTATTTTTAAAACTATATAGAGGAGATATTATCACTAAAAATTACGAATTTGATGCATTGGACGCTAAAGATCAATGTGTTAAATGGATTCAGGAATTCTTTGAAGAAAACGGAAAAGGTTGCAATGCTGTTGTAGGCATCTCTGGAGGCAAGGATAGCGCTGTAGTTGCCGCATTATGTGCGGAAGCTTTAGGTAAAGACAGGGTTATTGGAGTCCTAATGCCTAATGATGTTCAATCAGACATTGATTTCGCTAAGCTTCTTGTAAATCATTTAGGAATAAAGCATTATATAATCAATGTCAAGGATGCTGTAAATGGAGTTTTAGATCAGTTATCATTATCTGGAATTGAAATCAGTGAGCAAACCAAGATAAATCTCCCACCTAGAATCAGAATGTCTGTTTTATATGCAGTTTCCCAATCCAATAATGGTAGGGTGGCAAACAATTGCAATTTATCTGAAGATTGGGTAGGATATTCCACCAGATATGGTGATGGAGCCGGAGACTTTTCACCACTCTCAAACCTAACTGTGACTGAAGTTAAGGAAATAGGAAGAAGCCTTAATTTACCGGGGGAGTTAGTGGATAAAGTACCAACTGATGGACTCTCCAATCAATCTGATGAAGAGAAGCTTGGATTTACTTATGATGTATTGGATAAGTATATACGAACTGGTGAAATTAGTGATAAAAAGACAAAAGATAGAATTGATTACCTCCATGAATTGAATAAATTCAAGTTGGAATTGATGCCAAGTTTCAAATATAAATAATTTTATTTTTTTTAAAGTGAATATTTGATATTTTGAATATTTGTCCATTGTGATTTTATAGAGATGATTTCATGGCTGATAAATTTAGCAAGGAGACCCGCAGTTACATCATGTCAAGGATCAGGGGAAAGGACACAAGGCCTGAAATTCTTGTTCGAAAATACCTCTTCGCTAGAGGGCTTAGATTCCGAAAGAATGATAAAAGGTATCCTGGACGTCCTGATGTTGTGCTTCCAAAATACAAGACTGCTGTCTTTGTTCATGGTTGTTTCTGGCATCTTCATGAAGGATGCAAGTATGCTAAAATGCCAAAATCCAATGTTGAATATTGGGAAGAGAAACTCTATAGAAACAGGGAACGTGATGCACGCAATCAGGCAGAGCTTAAAGCGATGGGATGGACTGTCCTTACTGTGTGGGAGTGCGAATTGAAAAAGGACAAGCGTGAAGAGACACTTGAGATCTTATACGATAGAATAATCTCCCAAGATAGTGATGAATAGAAGAATTATTACAATTTCATCTAATTTTTTATCTTTTGTAATAATTTATAACGATTTATAATTATTTATAATGATTTAACACGATTTTTTTCTAAAATAAAAGATTGTTCGTAGTTTATATTGCAAAATACGAACAATCAGAGGATTAAATAGTATGTATTTATATACCAGTTTTTTTATAATAGTAAATAATATATGATTTTTTCATTTTTAAAAAATCATGTAGAATCATTATGTTCTATATCGCTATAGAACTTTAAAAATGGAGTCGCTAAATGTTTATGACTGTATTTTTTAGTTTCCTAGTATTTTTAGGAATGTTAATATTCCTAAACGAGGGAGATATTATCCTCGATTATATATGAGCACTATATAATAATACTTTCTTGCACAATGTGCAATGTATCAATAAAATAATAGATGTAACTGTTATTTTTATTTTGTTTTTCAATTAAGTTTTTTAAAAAAACTTAATTCTTTAATTCTTTTTTTAAATTTAATTAATTATTAATTTGTTAATTCTTGTGGGCTGGTAGCTCAGATGGTAGATCGTCGCCTTGGCATGGCGGAGGCCCCGGGTTCAAATCCCGGTCAGTCCACTTCTAATTTTTTCTTTTTTTTTATCATTGGTTAATATTTTCTAAAATAAGTGTATGATTGTTAAATAAATAAAATAAGATTAAAAATTTTTAAAAAAATGAAATAAAAAAGAATAAAAATAGAATAAAAAAGAAATTAAAAAGGATTAAACCTTTTTAAAATTTAAATTGCAACTTATGCCAATTCTAAATAATAAAACTCCTTTTGCTCCACCTTTCATAGCTGCTTTTGCATCTTTGAGAAGAGCTGCATGGGATAATTTTTTAGCATTCTTATCAGAATGATATGATTGCAAACCAACCCAAATTTGAGCTCCATTTGATTGGCTAACGAATTTTTTTGTTACAGAAGTGAGCCATGTCCTTTTTTTCTTGTAATTGCCTTTATATTCCATTGGTGTCAACACATCAGCGTATTTGCTCATTGTTGAAACATCTTGACCAAATGAACGGGTCATCGCACTTGGTTCAGGCATTATGGCAGCTGAAACAATACAATTCTGTTTAACTTTACGGACTTCAGTTGAAGCTTTTTTCATGAAGTAGTTTATTGCACGATTAGGGTCTTTATATAAATGTGCAGTACCTCCGAAACGGACATAATCAAAGTGAATGCCGTCCACTCCTTTAATCTTTGCATAGCTCTTAGCTTCTCTAATCCTTTTATTTAAGAATGAATACTTGATTTTGTTATTTTTATCGATAGGTCTAACCCATTTTCCACCTCTATAACAGACTTGCATCCATAAATGGACTTTAATTCCATGTTTATGTGCTTTTTTGATAAAGGAAGCAACACCTGATCTTCCATATGTTGCTATTGCATGAACATGAAGGAAAATGTGTTTGGTGCCTCTTTTTGCAAGGCTTTTAAGATTCACTTTTTTCATATGGTTGGACCATAGCCAATATCCGTCCCCTTTAGTCATTTTAGGTTTGACTTTTATTTTAAAGGAACCGTTTGAAGCTAAATAAGGTGAGCTGCTTTTAACTGAATATTTGATTTCATGCAATCCTTTCTTAAGACTTAAGTAGATTTTAGCGTTACCGTACTTGTTAGTTATAGCAGTATAGGTTTTTCCTGCAACCTTGAATGTTACTTTCTGATTTTTTAAGGTATTGTTTTTAGCATCAAGCAATTTTACATAAAATAAGCTTTTTAAGCCTTGACGATAATTGATGTATTTATCTCCAATTCTTAATTTGGTTTTAATTGCAGATGCGATGGTCACTTTACATGTTTCAGTTGCATTGCTTGTTAAATCATCACCTAAATAAGTTATTTCAGCATAATAAGTTCCCTTATTCAATTTGACATTCAACTTGACTTCACCATTTGCATCAGTGGTTTTATTATAAATGACACCATTTAATTCAATTTGAAGCTGTTTTGAAGATAATGCAGTATTATTTGCTGTTAATTTGATGCTTATTGTAGTTGTGAATGACTCATATCCTTTAACATCAGAAGCGGTTATTGTGGAATTTGCCTTTTCTTCTATAAGCTCATCTTCCTCATCATTTTCGTTATCTGTTGTGTCTTCAGGAAGTGCATCAGTAGGATTTTCAGCAATTATCTCTTCGCTGCTTTCTTGGTTGACTTGATCTTCAATTTGAATCTCCTGCAATCCATCAACTGCATTTTCATCAGCAACTGCCATTAGATTATCATCTGCTGAAACTGCAGAAATAGATAGAATTAATAAAGTGAAAATCATTAATAAAAATATTTTTTTCATAATAAAACCTTTAACTTTTATAATTTTTATATTTAATCAATAGTAATGGAAATTAAATATTAACTAAATATTATATACTTTAATAAATATATTTAAATATAATATAGATTTTTAAACGATTTGAAATCTATTTTAATGATACTAATATTATTATAATTCAAAAAGATTAAGAGGAATTAAATGACTTATAAAGAAATTTCCAAAGAGTTTTTAGATAAGGCTAATGTTACCATTGGTGATACAATAAAGGTAACAAAGGAAGATATTTCCTATGAGGGAATATTGCTTGACAGATCTGAAGATGCAAAAGACGCTTATATTGTAATTAAACTTGACAGCGGATATAATGTTGGAGTAAACATTGAATCTGCAACAATTGAACTTATTGAAAAGGGAGACAAGCCAAAGATAGGTTTTGAAGGAGATAAAATAGAAAAAGACCCTAACAAACAAAACATCTCCATCATATCCACTGGTGGTACAGTATCCTCCATTATCGATTACAAGACTGGGGCTGTACACCCTAAATTCACTGCAGAAGACTTACTTAGAGCAAATCCGGAATTATTGGATCTTGCTAATTATGATGTTAAAGCATTATATAACATTTTATCTGAAAACATGCAGCCTGAATATTGGGTAAAGGCAGCAGAGTCCATTGCTGATGACATCAATAATGGTGCTGATGGAATAGTGATTGCTCATGGTACAGACACTATGCATTACACCTCAGCTGCATTGAGCTTTATGATCAAGACACCTGTCCCTATTGTAATTACAGGTGCACAAAGAAGTTCAGACAGACCTTCAACAGATGCATTCCTTAACATTTACAACTCCTGTGGTGCTGCATTGTCAGACATTGCAGAAGTTACAGTATTGATGCACAATACATTGAATGATGGTGACTGTGCACTTCATAAGGGAACTAAAGTGCGCAAGATGCATACAAGCAGAAGAGACACCTTCAGAAGCATTGACTCAGAGCCAATAGCTCTTTTAAGAGACGGTAAAGTGAAATCAGTCAATCTCCCATATACAAAACGTGGAGAAAATGAATTGGAATTGAATACAGCTATTGAAAGTAAGGTTGCTTTAATCAAATCATTCCCTGGAATCAAATCTGACATAATTGATTATCACATTGACAAAGGATACAAAGGATTGCTTATAGAAGGAACCGGTCTTGGACATGTTCCTGATTACATGGTTGATGCTCTTCAAAGAGCTAACGATGAAGGTATCCCAGTTGTAATGACTTCCCAATGCCTATACGGAACAATAAACATGAATGTTTACAGTACAGGAAGACTATTGCAGGATGCTGGTGTAATTTCCGGTATGGACATGACTCCTGAAACCGCTTATGTAAAATTGGCATGGGCTTTAGGACAGACTGAAGATGTAAATGAAGTTAAAGACATTATTCAAACCAATGTTGCTGGAGAATTGAATGAAAGTTCTTCACTTAAATATTTCTTGAATTAGGAGGGTAGAAAATGGCTAAAAACAAATCTAAAAAAGGAAACAAAGGAAACAAAAGCAATAAGTCTGAAACTCCTAAGATTGAAAGAAATTGGGAAGAGCTTGGACTTATGATGGGTTTAGAAATTCACCAACAATTGAATACAAAGCATAAGCTTTTCTGTCCATGTTCAACTGAACTTATTGATGATGAATTTGATGATGGAATCATAAGAAACTTAAGGCCAACACAAAGTGAATTAGGTCAAATAGACAGAGCTGCATTGCAAGAATCCTTAAGGGATATGACCTTTAAGTATGAGTCATTCAACAATCACACTTGCCTTGTTGAAACTGATGATGAACCTCCTCATGCATTGAATAGGGAAGCATTGGACATTTGTATTACAATAGCTTCACTTTTAAACATGAAAATGGTGGATGAATTCCATACAATGAGAAAACAAGTCATTGACGGTAGTAACACCGGTGGTTTCCAAAGAACCGGTCTTGCAGCAACTGATGGTTACTTAGACACTCCATATGGTAGAGTAGCTATTGAATCATTAGGGCTTGAAGAGGATGCAGCAAGAAGAATAGATTCAGATGATGAATTTACAGAATTCCGTCTTGACAGGTTAGGAATTCCTCTTGCAGAAATCACTACAGACCCTTCCATGCACCATCCAGAGCAAATCAAGGAAGTTGCTTATATGATTGGTCAGGTATTGAGAAGCACTAATGTAAAAAGAGGAATCGGTACAATCCGTCAGGATGTAAACATATCCATTACAAGAGGTGCAAGAGTTGAAATCAAAGGTGTACAAGACCTTGATCTAATGCCTGAAATTGTAGAAAGAGAGGTTCAAAGACAATTGGCTCTTGCTGACATTAAAGATGAACTCATTAAAAGAAATGCAAGTGTTGAAGATACCATTTATGACCTTGATGAAGTATTTAAAGACACTTCCTCTAAGATTTTATCATCTGCAGCAAGCATCAAAGGTATTATCTTAAGAGGATTTGATGGTCTTATAGGTAAAGAGATTCAACCTGGAAGAAGATTCGGTACTGAATTGTCCAGTTATGCTAAAAAGATGGGAGTATCAGGACTTTTCCACACAGATGAATTGCCTGCATACGGTATTCAGGAAGATGAAGTCAATGCTATGAAAGAGTTCTTGAAAATAGGTCCTCAAGATGCAATCATCATTGTAGCTCATGATGAGGATGTTGCTGTAAATGCATTGAATGAGGTCATAAGAAGAGCAAACATGGCATTTGATGGTGTGGTTGAAGAAACCAGAAAGGCATTGGATGATGGAAATACCGAATACATGAGACCACTTCCAACTGCAAACAGAATGTATCTTGAAACTGACATTCCATTGTTCCAAATCACTGATGATATGGTTGAACCTATTAAGAACAACCTTCCGGAACTTCCTGATGAGAAGAAGGAAAGAATCAAGAAAGAGTACAAGCTAAGTGAAGATTTAGCTAGCCAAATCGTTAGAAGATTGCTTGGAGACACTTTTGAATCATTATTAAGCAAGGTTAAAGTGGATCCAACAACTGTTGCTTCTGTCCTTGTTTCAGATTTAAGAGACCTAAGAAGGGAAGGAATAGATGTTTCAATCTTTGATGAGGATAAATTGGTTGAAGTCTTCTCACTTCTTGAAGAAGGAAAAATATCTAAGGATGCTATTAAGGACTTGATGGTTGCAGTTAGCAAAAAGCCAGATGCTGATGTGGCTGAAATTGCAGAAGAAGCTAATTTAACTCTTTTAAGTGAAGATGCAGTTAGAGACATTATCCATGAGATTG
The DNA here is from genome assembly GCA_016291275.1 of Methanobrevibacter sp. GTDB lineage: Archaea > Methanobacteriota > Methanobacteria > Methanobacteriales > Methanobacteriaceae > Methanobrevibacter. The sequence continues at coordinate 11,808 of JAEEWY010000008.1, forward strand.
CTACCCAAAACGAATCCATGATCAAGGAACGTCAAATGGGTGCTATGGGTCCTTTAATGGGAATGAGCATGAAAAAGCTTAAAGGAAAAGCAGATGGTAGTTTAGTGAATAAGATTGTAAGAGAAGAGATTCAAAATCTTTTATAGATTTTGATATCTTATTTTTTTGATAAATAACTAATCAATTTTAAAAAAGTTTAAATCAATACTGTTTAAAGGTGCTTAATATGGAGAATTATGACATAATAATCATTGGAGCAGGTCCTGCTGGATTAACTGCAGGAATGTATGCTGGCAGACAAAACTCAAAAACTTTAGTCATTGACAAGGGAATGGCTGGAGGATTAGGTTTGGAAGTGCCTATGATGCAGAATTATCCTGGATTTGACTTGATTGCTGGAATGGAACTCATTCAAAAGATGAAGGCACAAAGTGAGAATTATTGTGAAATCTTGGAAAACACTGTAATCGAATCAATTGAAAAAACAGAAGGTGGCTTTAATCTAAAGACTAAAAATTCTCCTTTATTGATGACATCTGATGATGCAGGTGAAAATGAATTCTTCACTAAATCAATCATTTTTGCTACCGGATCAAGCCACAGACATTTGAATGTTCCTGGTGAGGAAGAGTTTTTAGGCCGTGGAGTGGCATACTGTGCAACCTGTGATGGAATGTTTTTCATTGGAAGAGATGTTCTTATGGTAGGTGGAGGAAACAGTGCTGCTCAAGAGGCATTATACCTTAATAATCTCGGATGCAATGTAAAATTGGTTCACAGAAGAGATGAGTTAAGATGTGAGCACCACCTTCAAAATGCTTTAAAGGAAAATGGAATTGAAGTCCTTTGGAACTCAACCATTGAAGAGATTAAAGGTGATATGGCTGTTGAATCAGTTACCCTTTTAAGAGATGGCAAAAAAGAGGACTATAAAACAGATGCTGTGTTTGTAGCTATTGGTGATGATCCTTCCAATGAATTGGCTAAGGAATTGGGAGTAAATCTTGATGATGGCGGTTATATCATAACTGATAAGAATCAGGCCACTAATGTAGAAGGAGTTTATTCCGCTGGAGATATTACTGGTGGTGTAAAACAATGGATTGTGGCTTGTGGAGAAGGTGCAGTAGCTGCTATTTCTGCTTATAATTATTTAAATCTTTAATAATTCTTTTTTTATTTTTTTAATTTTTTTATCTCATTTCTTAATTTTATTTTTTAATTTTATTTCTTAATTTAATTTTTTATTTTTATTTTTATATATTACATTTTTTAAAATTCTTTTTATTCGTATTTTAACGAATTATTAATTTTATCCAAAAAAAATAAAATAAGATATTTAATTATTTAATCAAATACCTTATCTATTGCTTGAATCAATATTTTTGCTCTTTTATCAGTTTGAGATTTTTTCTCATAGCTCCAAGTCTCAAATACAAATGTAGGTGTTCCAGCCTTAATCAATGGCAAGTGAATGTAAGGAGGACTTGTTTGAGATGGAGGAGACCAATATAACATCTTAGAGTTTTTCTCAATAGATTTAATTATTTTAATGGTCTTTTTAGCCAATTTCATTGAAGGAGCATGTTGATTCTTTGGAACATGTATAAAGTAAGTTTGCTTATAGGTTATTCCGGAAGTGGAATGAATGTCAGCCACCAAATCAAAGTTTTGCTTTTTAGCATGAGGAACTATATAGTTCTTAGCAAGCTTTTGACCTCTCATTCTTAAGGTGGAATAAGATCCTTTCTTATTGGTCAAGACGATTCTATAAACATAATACTTATAATTCATTACCACCTTATTTTTTATGATTTTATAAAGTGAATCGTGAATTTGATGTTCCATTGAATGCAATCCAACAACATAAGCTATTTTTACTTTAGAGCTTCTGTTTCCAATAGCTCCAATGAAGTATACCTTTCCATAGCTGGTTTTTCCTATAAGCTTGCTTGTGAGCACATTGACTTTAGTGCTTTTGCTTACAGGCATGTAATTGCCTTTTCCAGCATACTTGATGGTAACGCTATAAATGTTTGATTTCAAGCTGATTTTCAATTTAGCTAAACCGTTCTTTTTGGTTATTCTTGTATAGGTTTTCCCATTGATAGTTATTTTAAGGGTTTGATTAGCTATTGCCTTTCCATCAGTTGTTTTTAAGTAAACATTCAAGCAATTGCCTTTAAAGATACCATATTGAGCAATTGTCATTTTAGTATAGATTGGCTTTGCAATAACTCTTAAATTCAAAGTTTTTGATGAAGATGCGTATTTGTCATCTCCTTCAAAATTCAATGTAACGGGATATGTTTTAGCCCCATTTGTTATATTGAATTTAGCTATTCCCTTGCTGTTGGTTATTGCAGAAAGGGTCTTGCCGTTTATTGTAAGAGTTACTTTCTGGTTTGCAATTGCATTTTTAGAACTGTCTTTTAAATAAACATTTAAATAATTGTTCTTTATGACATAATCTACAGAGCTTAAAGTAGTTTTTTCCAATATAACTTCTTGAGGTTCATCCACTATTGGGTCAGTTGAATCCGTAGTGTCTGTTGTTGGATTTGTAGTGTCTCCTTGAACCTCTGTATCCTCAGGGTTTGTCTCTGTAGAGCATCCGGAATCATCAGTGAGAACTTCATTCACTCCAGAGTCATCACTTAAAATTTGATTTGAAAAAGCATCAGCGCTTTGATCTATTTCGCTTGCAGATATGATGCCTATGTTAATTATAAATAGAAAAATCAAGATAGTGCAAAAGTATCTGAACATTTTTTTATTCATTAAATACCTCCTTTTGGGAGTTTAAATAATTCTAATAAGTCTGATTTTAATTAACCTAATTTAAAAATAATCATTAATCAAAAAAATAAGAAAATGAAAAAAGAAAATGAAATAACTAAAGATATTCTAAAGTTAATATTCTTTTTCAGTAATAAATACATATAATACATAAGCTATTGCCAATACAACAAAGATAGGTAATAACCATGCAAACACTTTAATTAAAGCTGCTACTACAACAATAATTATTAAATAGGTTATTAATTCATCGATTTTCATAGTTCTTATTTATCTTTTAATAGTATTTAAATTTATTTAAGTTGTTTAATTTAAGTTTAAAAAAATAAAAAATTTATATATTATATTAAATATATATAAAATTAATATAATATTATAGATTATATGAGCATTTAATTTTTGGCTTTAAATGTAATATTATACTAGGAATTTATTCGTAAAAATGATTTTGAGAGATTATATGACAATTTTAGTTATTAATAACAAGGGACAATACAACCACAGGATCCAAAGAAGCTTACAGTATCTTAAGATTCCTTCTCAATTGGTTAGCAATCAACTATCCATTGAAGAGATTGAAGCAAAAGAGCCTATCGGCTTGATTTTAGGTGGAGGTCCTTCAATTGATGATGTTGGAAATGCTCCAGAATTCATCAAGCACTTTGATATTCCTATTCTTGGCATTTGTTTAGGTCATCAGTTAATAGCTAAAACCTTTGGTGGTGAAGTTTCCACTTCAGACACTGAAAGTTATGCTCAAGTAAAAATTAATCTTTTAGATACTTCCAGTCTTTTTAAAGGCCTTGAATCTCCTCTTGACGTTTGGAGCTCTCATAAAGATGAAGTTCACACTCTTCCTGAAGAATTTGACATTATTGCAAGTTCCTCCCTTTGTGATATAGAAGCTATGAAACATAAGGAAAAAGAGATTTATGGAATTCAATTCCATCCAGAGGTTCATCATACTCCTAAAGGAGAATTCATCTTTAAGAATTTTTATGAAATTTGTCAGAATTATAAAAATGGGTAAATTAAAAAGAAAAAGAGTTTTTATATTTATTTTTTATTTTAATTAAAAAAAGGGTTGATAAAATGTTTGATAATTTAGATGACTTTAAGAAAAAAGCAATTGACAATAAAGCTAACTTAAAATTCAAAACCATTAGCATTCCTATTGGTGATGGCGAACAAGAATTCAGAATCACTGGTATTGGTGAAAAAGCTATTAAAATTGAAAAATATGTCAAATACGAAGACATGATGGATGCTGTAATGGATGGCAAAGAAGAAGGTTTAGAAGCTATCATTATGGAATTTATCGAAGATTTTGAATAAATCCAAGAATTCACATAATATTTTTCATAATTTCAATTATATTCATTGAAAGAAGCTTTATTGGAACAATAATTTTTAAATAATTTTTAAGGTATTTTTATGTTAAACCCAAAAGAATTTATTGAAGATGCTATTATTAAAATCAAAGAGGAAATTGGTGATGAAAAAACCATTATAGCATTATCCGGTGGAGTTGACAGTTCTGTCTGTTCAGTTCTTACCCAAGAAGCTATTGGTGACAATTTAACTGCAATTTTCGTTAACCATGGATTGCTTAGAGAAGGAGAAGCAGAACAGGTTTGCAGTGTTTTCGAAGAAAGATTAAACTTCAAGTATGTTGATGCATCTGATGAATTTTTATCCGAACTTGAAGGTGTGGATGATCCTGAAGAGAAAAGGAAAATCATTGGAAGAGTATTCATTGAAGTCTTTGAAAGGGAAGCACAAGCAGTTGATGCTAAATACTTGGTTCAAGGTACCATTGCTCCTGATTGGATTGAAACTGAAGGAGAAATCAAGACTCACCACAACATGGCATTGCCAAGCGGTATGGTTTTAAAAGTAGTTGAACCTGTTAGAGACTTATACAAAGATGAAGTAAGAGAAGTCGGTACTGAATTAGGTCTTCCTGACAGCATCGTACAAAGACAACCTTTCCCAGGTCCAGGACTTGGTGTAAGAGTTGTTGGAGCTTTAACAAGAGATAATTTAGCTGTTTGTAGAGCTGCAGATGCTATCGTAAGAGAAGAAGTGGAAAAAGCTGGCTTGGATAAGGAATTATGGCAATATTTCGCTGTACTTACCGACACTAAGGTAACTGGTGTAAAAGGTGATGAAAGAGACTTCGGTTATCTCATTGTAATCAGATTGATCAGTTCCATTGATGCAATGACTGCAACCGTTCCTGAAATGCCTTGGGATGTAATCAGAACAATTTCCAGAAGAATCACTTCTGAAGTTTCTGAAGTAACTCATGTTGCTTTATCCATTAGTGACAAGCCACCAAGTACTATTGAATTCTGTTAATTATTCATTAATTAACTTAAAATTCTTATATAAATTCTCTTAAATTAAAGTTAAATTAGTTTTTAAAACTAATTTTAACTATTTATTTTTTCATCATACTTAATTAGCAATCATCATCATTATTTTATTTAAGGTATTATCATGAGAACATCTAAAACTACTAAGAATGCTTATTTAGCCAAATTAACTGAGAATATACAGATGAGGTCAGTTGATGTTGGGAAGGATTTAGATGGAAGTACACCACCATCTGTTTTTATAGGTCGTTGGAGCTATCCTAAAGTGTATGCTGGACCAATGATGGTTCCTCAACTTGGAGATACATACATAATGGACTCTCCAGAGCAGTGGATAGGTGAAAATAAAACTCAAGAGGACATTATCGGATACAGATTGAACCTTGTCCGTGGAAAACAATTGATTGATATTAAGGATTTGGAGAATCCTTTTGTTGAAAAGCTTCAGGACATTTCCCTTGCATCAAAATCCATTGACAGCGAAGCCACTTTTGGATCAAGGCCAAGCGGTGCAATGTTCAGTGAAGAAAGCACACCTCATGGTCCAAGCGCTTTGATTGAAAAATTCGACATTGATGCAGTCAAATGGGATAAGCAGCTTGAAAAAAGCTTCTATGACACTGATTTAAAGGCTCGTGAAGCGGTTATGAATCTCCATAATAAGGATGTTGCATTTTCAGCAGTGCAAAAGGCGTTTTCTGTTGGGGCATTCGGTCTTAAAAAGAATCGAAGATTGGTTCCAACAAGATGGTCAATTACAGCTTGTGACAGTACAATTGCTGACAACCTTTTGAAGGAAGTCAGACATTATAATATAATGGACTCATATAGGGTTTATGAATTTTCAAGCTTGAAAAATTATTATGCTATTATCTTAACACCTACAGAATGGCAATACGAATGGTTTGAAGCATTTATTAAAATACTTGGTAAAGAGGAAATGATTTTTTCAGATTATGAAACAAATACAGATAAAACTGAGTATTCCTGTGTAGGAGGATGTTATTATACTGCTAAAATGGCAGTATTGGATAAATTGGCTAAACTTAAGCTTCAATCTGGTGTCATTATACTTAGGGAAGCTTATTCAGGTTATGTACCATTAGGTGTGTTTAATGTTAGAGAGAATATTAAATATGCGATGAATGGTGAGTACAAGGAGTTTGAATCACTAAAGGACTCTCTTGTTTACTGTGGAACCAAATTAAAGATTCCAATCAGCAAATATGTAAAGCAAAGCAATTTGCTAAAGGAATTATTGCATTCACAACAGACAACATTGGATTCCTTCTTTAAAAAGTCTCCAGATTTACAGTAAATAATAAAAAGGTAAAAATATGAATCTCAAATTTAAAAAACCATCAAAGGAAACTCAAATGGCTATGTCTAAGGTGGCAAGTGGTGAGGATAATCAGGATTATCACAGTTTGGCTGAAGAGAAATTAGCCAAAATCACTAATCAAAGTCATGCTAAATTGGTGAATAGTGGAAATTCCGCCATTCTTGCTGCAATGAATTCTATTGATGGCGCTATTTTAATTCCAGATCAAGGAGCATGGAATGGCTTTAAGCAAATAGCTAATTTCTTAAATAAGGATTTAATAACTGTAAAGACTAATAAAGGATTAATTGATTTAGATGAACTAAATGAATCAATTGTTTCATCATCAGAAGAAGATATCATTGATTTGGGTGATGAAAGCAATAAATCAGCTCTCTTTTTAACAAGTTTTGCAGCTTATACTGCTGAACAGGACTTGAAGGCAATTTGTGATTTTGCCCATAATAACAATATTCTTGTTGTGGAAGATGCATCTGGAGCTATTGGAGATTATGAGAACAGATTGGCAAATGGAAATTATTCAGACATCATTATTGGATCTACAGGCTCTCCAAAGATAGTAAATGTTGAAGATGGTGGATTCATTACAACTAATGATGACAAATTGTTTGAAAAGTCAAAGCTTCTTTTGAAAACAA
>JAEEWY010000143.1 GCA_016291275.1 Methanobrevibacter sp.
GTGTACCACCAACAACACTCCGGTTTTTGCGTCTGCATCGAGCTCTGACTCTTCAAGTGCGCCGCTTATTTTATTGTTGATTATTTTCAATAGCTTTGGATTAGGGCCTATTGGACCTAATAAGTCTAATTCTCCATCGAAATCAACCTCTTCAAGGCCGTATAAGTAATGTCCTTCAGGATAGATTCCATCTGGCTGTCTTGGATCTACCTCTTTAGGCTCTAGGCCAAGAATGATTGGTATGTCAATGTTAGTGTGAATTCCAGCAGCTAAAAATACTGGAGTTGCAATGATGCGTTTTAAGTTAGGATTGCGTTCCTTTAAAATCTTAATTGCCTGTGGCAAGTTTGGCTTTGCAACTTTCATGTATCCTACTTCAGCATCAAATTCTGTCTTTGCCTTAAACTTAGCGCATATCTTTTTAAAAACTTCTTCTGCATAGGGAAGAGTACTTCCATGGCTTAACAATAATACAGCAGTGTCTTCATAAGTCATAATATCACATGTTCTTTATCGTATCTTAAACACAATATAATCTAATTTAATTTGGATTTTAAAAAAGTATTACTAATTAATAATAATTTAAAAAAAAGTATTACTAAAGGTTTATAAAAAAATAAATAGCTAAAAGCTATTTATAAAACAATTATTTTACAATCTTAAATTTGAATCCGTATGAAATTACACCATCAGGGCCGTCTTCACGGATTTTTCTAAAGACCATTTCTACAGGGTCTCCGATTTGAATATCATCAACATCTGCGTCAACGATTTGTGCAGTTACCTTTGCACCTTCTTCAAGCTCAATGATAGCTACAGCATAAGGAGCTATTTTCTTGAAGTCAGAAGTAGGTGTTCTAATTACAGAATAGGTAAATATTTTTCCTTTTCCTGAAAATTGGATATCTTCAATGTTTCCTTTTCTTCTACAATCAGGACAGATTACTCTTTGTGGGAAAAACACTTGACCACAAGTAGTACATTTGGATCCAACAAGGTTATATCTTTGTTGGATATGACGCCAGGTTCTTACAGTATCAGACATTAAATTCCTCCTAATATAATAAGCATGATAAAAATGATTAAAAATTTCATTAATTTGTCTTTTTTTAAATATTTATTATTTTTTTAGTTAATAAATATTATCTTTACTTATAACATTATTTTATTTATAATTCATCTATAATAAAGTTTTAAGTTAAATGGCTATTCTTTACCAAATGAAGTTTAAAAAATTATGAAATTTTAACAACATGAAAAAATTATAATTAAAAAGTAATTTACAGTCTCTTTATTAAATTATAATGATTTTAAAAGATTAAAATTAAAATTGAGAAAGATATAAATATTATTTTTAATAATAAGGCTATTAATGAGATTTAAAAGAAAAATAAATAAAAATAACGAGGATAAAGATAATAAAAAAAATTCAATAAAATCTGCATTTGCTGATGAGGATGGAAATTTTTCAATAATTACGAGCAGCTTGCTTCTAATAGGTTTCCTATTGCTCTCAATAATTGTCCTGAACATTGCAATTGAAGAAAGGAATGAGAGCCATGAAATCATTTCATCCAATAATTACCAATATGTCATGAATGATTATATCAGAAATCTTCCAATTTTGGAGCGCGAATCCCTAGAGGAACTCAGTGAAGAAGTCATGAAGAATAAAAGGCCATGTTTGGATTCTAAAGGCGATTTGAAGAAAATTATTGATGAAAAATTATCTGATTTCAATCAACAATACTATGACAACTATAATATTCAAATAAACTCTTCTCTAATAGCTATTGAAAATACATCCAACCCATTCTCATACAAATTCAAGACATACATAAGAAGTGTGAAAGGGGATTATTCATTTGAGAATATTGCATCTTCAGATGTTGATTGCATTGGATTAAAGGACCCTGTTCCATTGCTGTATTGCAAAGGATATCATGGCCTCAGCTTGAATGATACTGACTACAACTATGGTGATTCATTATCTGAATTCTTAAGATCGAATGGTGTGGAGAATTACTCTTTTTATGTTAATGCCAGCTCTCCATTGATTATTAGAAAATGTCCATATGACCCTTACAAGCATCATGGAGACGACAATGGAAAGGTTATGAAAAACTGCAGGGACAATGGATATTACCATGAAAGCCGAGATGGAGCATGTTATCTATGCAGGCTTGAAGGAAAAAGCGGATGTGAGCATTATGGCTTTGAAACATTTATAAATCCTCAAAAGACAAATGAAACAGGCCGTGTCTCTGCATGCGGATCAGACCATGTAATATTCAGTGATGACATTTATCCTGGAGTTGAAGTCATCTATAATAGTGAAAATGGATTGAATGAGATTCTGTATCTTGATCCTCATGGCCATAAGGTCAAGTATGGGATGAGTGGATTTTAGGGGTTATGGTTATGAAGGATTTAATCAAGGACCAATATGGCCTATTGTACTCCAGTGAACTGCTTCTATCAATCATAGTTCTCATTTTCATAATAGCGATAATTGCTAATCTAAATGATGGGATTAATGAAAAAATGCTAAGTGAAGAAGAGCTTTCATCTCTTGAATCTATTGCTATAAAATCATCTGATTATCTTTTGAATAATCCTGGGAATCCTGAAAATTGGGAAGAAGATGATGGATTGGATAATGGAATTGTTTCAAAGAACATCATTCCTGGTCTTGCCATCAAGAATAAGAATGTGGAGAATGGTGAGTTTTTTGATGAAAGTGCAAGTGATGAAATGATAATGTCAAATACAATTTCATATAATAAGCTGATGAAGATTAAAAATAATTACGATTCACTTGTAGATGAAAACCTATTTAATAATAGTGTTCATAGTTCAATGGCTATCTATCCTTTAAACAGTGAAATAAGGCCTATAGAGATGGGATATGATTTTGGTAATGAAGATGATAATGTCAATGATAATGACATTGTAACTGTAAATAGAACCGTGAAATGCGACTTTTATTCAAATTTTGTAGTGTATGATTTCAATGACTTTGAGCTGTTTGGTGAAAGTTTTGAAGATGGTCTTTGCAATCATGACAGCAATCCAAACTTGACTAATCATGTCAACAATGATGAATCAATTTGGCTATGTAAAAACTTTAGAGTCTATAAAAAATCGTTGAATGATTACAATTACTATCTGATAAGTGATGAATCTGTGAAAAACACTGGCACTTACTGTATTTTAGAAAGTCTTAATAGAACAAGTGAAAATAAGAAAATATTGAATCAGGAAGTCATTGAACTAAATCCCTTCTTTTTGGAAGATTTGGAAAATTCTTCTGGTGAAATCTATTCAATACACTTCAATGTTGATAAAAATAGAGTAAATGATTTTAAAACTGTTTTAGTGGCAATTCCAAATAACATGAGTGATGTTTTAATATCAAATGGTGAGTTGAATTATGATTACTTTAGAGTGCAGGATGTAACTTTCATATTAAAAGTAGGATATGAATAAAAAATATAAAAATTGAAAAAAAGTTAAAAAAAGAAAAGATGATTTTATTTCATCTATAGGAAAGAATTTTG
>JAEEWY010000144.1 GCA_016291275.1 Methanobrevibacter sp.
GCGAATATAATAAATTTGATATTTTGAAAAATAATTTAATTAATTTTAATAATCAATGATTACAACTTAAATCCTGTTTGATTCATTTCTTTAGCCCGATAACATTAGTTTGATAATGTTCTGGGAAAATATCTGAGGAATTTCCTCCTTTCTTATCAATCAAACAGCGAATTTCAACCTCATAATCCGAACTGGTATCCTTATTGCTCTTTTCATGCTTCAATTCAAAAAGCTTATCCACAAGATATTTGATGGTCTTGTAGCCGAAACTATCAAGATTCATATATTGAATATCTTTCCTGTCTTCCAAGCTTCTGATCTGATTTCTGTTGAGCTTAGGAGTCTTGTCATCCCTTCTTGTGCCATCAGCAACAAGTTCGTAATGATTTGCAACTTCTTCAACAACAGCTTCGTGAAGATACTTTATTCCATCATTAGGAAATCCATCTTCCATAATCATATCAACAGCTTTTTCCAGAATGGAAATGTCCAAATCTAAAACCTTATGCTTTAAGCCAATGGACTCTGCAGATTTTTGAGCTGGATGAAATGAATCATAAACGCCGAAGTTAGCAGTAACGAGTTCAACATCAAAACCTAATTGGTCAAGGATAATTCCCATCAATGAACTGTCTTTGCCACCGCTATAAAGAACACAAGCTTTCATTTTACCAAATCACTAGTCAATTATCTTCTTGTAATGTGGATTTCTCTTTTTTGACCCATGAGATTTCTAAGTAAAACTTTAAGCTGTTCATCAGTTACTTTTCCTCTAAGAGAACCTGCTTGAGCTGATTGAAGCAATTGAATCTCAATATTTTGAACGAGTTCTGGCTTGGTTAATCTAAGATTATCCAATCTTCCACGAGCTTCAGGAGTCAAAATTTGTTTCATAGCTTGCTTTAACTGAGCTTCCATTTCTGCTTGCTGTTGTTGAGCAGCTTGCTGTTGTGCCAATTGTTGTTGAGCTAATTGCTGTGGGTCAGCGTTCATAGCTGCTTGTTGTTGTAATTCAGCCATACGTCTTTTGCGTATTTCATCAAGTTCACTCATAATCAAAACCCCATTAATTTAAATATTTTTCATTGAATCAACCATTAAATAATCATCAAAAATATTCCATGATTAATTCTAATTAATTCTACCTAATATTTTGAAAGTTCTGGAATATCTTTAATTAATTCAGCAGAAGTATTATCTAAGAAAGATCTACCTTCTGGAGTAATAATTCTTCCAGCATCGACTTTTTCTACGTAACCTGCATCTTCTAATTGATGTAAAGCTACTCTTACAATAGAGCCACTACCTTTTCTGAATTTTTCAGGGTTAACTCCTCTGTCTTTTTTACCACCGTAGAAGGTTCTTAAACTTCTTACTCCAACTGGTCCATCAATATAAACTCTTCTTAAGATAGAAGCGCATCTTACATACCACCAGTCGATGTTTTCTGGTTTTCTTTCTTTGTGAACACCAGTTTTAACAAGTTTTGTCCATTCAGGGGCAACAATTTTATCATTATTATCTCTAAATTCATCTGCAACAGTATTAATTAATAACTCTGCAGGAACATCAAATACAGTTGTCATATAATTTTCTCCAATTAATATGTGTCTAATCCAATTCTCTTACTCACCTAAGACTGGTGTCTGTAACTCTAAGCGAATAATCTAATTGGATTGCTTTTTATAAATAACAGCAACATTTCCTCTAACGTCAATAAGTTGGGATTTAGTGCCTTCAACAATGTTGCTTATTAAATCATCTTTATTTCTTGCTACATTTTTAGCAAATCGTAATTTAATAATAGGATTGGATTTTAACTGACGTTTAATCTCTTCAATAACATTGTCATTAACACCAGCTTTTCCAATATTTATTGTCATAGCGGAACGAGCTTCATTCATAATCTCTTTTTTTGAAAGTGTAAGAGTCAATTTTAGCTCTCCTTTTTAACTTTTTTTCCCTGATGTAAGGAATTTTCATGATATGGCCACACTCGCCACAATAAATATTAATTTCATTATTAATTAGCCGGACAGCGCAGTTGTGACCGGGAACCAAAAACTTGTAACAATTTTTACAGTATCTTCGTCCCCAGACTTGAGGAATTTTTGCATTGTACTTTTTGGAAATCTTTCGAGCAAGCTCAACATAACGATGAGATCTTTCAGGATGTTCTTTATATTCCTTTTCTGCACGATTAAAAAGAATATTCATCCTTTCTTGAGCTATTTCAATCATCCAATCAGGTTTTTTTCCTCTAGCCATAGATACTCCTCTCATACATAGTATAATCTCTTTAAAATAACTTATTGCTTAAATAAAAGTAGATTTTGATGAGAAATCACATTTTAAGCAATGTAAAAATAAAGTAATTAAATAAATATTCCTATAATATAATAGTACAAGAGGAATATTAAGATAAGATATGTTTTTTATTATATAAAAAGGTTTTCTATATTATATATAATATTATAAAAATAAGACAAAAATAGTATGAATAAATTAATTATTTTTAAAATTTTAAGGTTCAAGACATATGAAAATGAATATGAGAAGAACAATGAAAAAATTATTCCAAAAGCCATTCCATAAAATCAATTGAACCAACAGGGCATTCCATCTTATCAGATGCAATAGCTATTATCAAATCTCGAATCTCTTCAACAGACTTGCCGCTTACATCTATTTCATTGGTTTTATCGCCATAAATCTCATAAGCTTCTGCTGAGCAGACCGCCAATGCTTCTGCTTCAAGGTTTTCTTGAATTTTAGACTCTGCATAATCCCTTTCTTCAAGCCTATTTTTAAGAATGGAGGGATTTAAACGAAGAACAATCATTCTATCTGCACCTTCACAAAGATGAGACAAATGACCTTCCACTATGAGAATGCCATTGCTTCTTTGATTGATTTCTTCATTCAAACATTCATTCAATCCACCAATATCAATGACTTTATAAAGCTTATCAGGATCTTCACCTAAAACCAAGTCATTTTCAATTGCAAAATCATTTACCTTAATGAGTCTTGAATGAAATCCGTTTCTGGATAAGTAATCGTTCAAATCACTTGCAACAGTTGTTTTGCCAGTACAAGGAGTGCCTGAAATGAAAATAACGGTATCTTTAGATAAATCATTTAAAATAGACATGCTAAACACTGCAATATTATTTTTTAAGGATTATACGCAAAACATCCTCATCTTCAAGGACATGATCAGGACCTACCTTTTGACCTGGGAATTTAACTGAAGTTCCCCAAATCTTAGCATGCCTAAAGTTTTTAACAAACTCTCTGTGCAATTTTTCACATGCATCAATAACTGTAGATCCTCTTCTTATAACCAATGGATCTTCCATATCCGCTTTTCTACCTTGCGGCTTTAAATAAACCCTAATTAAATCTACACGATCGAATATTTCCTCTTTAAGTGCATCGATATTGAGTTTCTTA
>JAEEWY010000145.1 GCA_016291275.1 Methanobrevibacter sp.
TAAGCATTACTCCCGCAAATATCATAAACACCATCCAACTAGCTAAAAAGATAGCAAATCCTAAATGCAGCACATTTCCAATATGCGATAAGAATCTGGATTTAGATGAAAGAATGGAGGAAAATGATATTCAGGAAGACTTTAACGAAAACCCATACACTGATTTAAATTATGAAATGGCTATCTTTGAAAACTCATTAGGAATTTGTGGTTTGGCAGACATCGGAATATTGACTAACCTGGTTGAAAACTATTCCATTGCTAAAGGACAATCTGATGCAAGGGAAGCTAAAAGACAAGTCTTCAAGTCCCCATCAATTGTGATAGAATACGAAACCTTGAATGAATTCTATCCTAATGAAAAAGAGGAATACAAAGATAAAATCAATAGCTTTTCATTAAGTGACACAGATGCAAATGTCTACTGCGAATCTATTGATTACGATATCGATAATACAATTGCCAAGATAATTTATCATGACTTGAAAACTATTGATGGGAAAGTAATAAATGGTATGTTAAATATGGATTGCTTTGCACCTGGACCTCATCATATCCTAAACGTTTTAGCAGCTTCAACAACTGCACTTGCATTAGGCATAGAAGAGGAAACAATTCAAAATGCTTTATCAAACTTTAAAGGAATCGATGGGAGAACAAATGTTAGGGAAATCGATGACGTAAAGGGCTTAAGAATCATTGAAGAAATCAATCCAGGAATCAATACGAAAGCGATTGAAAACTCAATAAACATGATAAAGGACATTGACAATTATTATATCATCATTGGAGGAAAGTATGGGGTAACATGTGAAGAGATAGATGAAGAGAAGCTATCTAAATTCTTACATGAATACTTAACTCATAATCCAAACACTAACTTAATATTAACTGACGAGCTTGGAAAAAGTTTAGAGAATAAGATCAATCCAATGAATGAAAATAATTTCAAAATGAAATATATTGAAGATTATAATGAGGCTCAAAATATTGCAATAGAGAATAATAAGAACATCTTATTCATTTACAGATCCAATTATTCACAAGTTTCTAAACGTTAGATATTAGAAATTTAAATAATTTTATTAAGAATAATTAACAAAATTAATATGTTAAAGATTAAAGAGATTAAAAAAGTGATTTAATCAATTTAAATTCATTTTTATAAATTCACAAATTTTCACATAAAAATCTAAGGCGAATCAAATGATTGTTGGAACTAGAGGAAGTAAACTTGCACTTGTACAGACAGACTACATCAGAAGCTGTTTATACAATATCACAGGAGAAGAAGTAGAAAAGAATATCATAAAGACCAAAGGGGACAAGATTACAAATTCCCAGTTATATAATATGGATTCTAAAGGACTTTTTACAAGAGAACTTGACAATGCATTACTTGATGAAGAGGTCGATTTTGCAGTGCATAGCCTAAAGGATGTGCCAACTGAATTAAATGAAGACCTTGAAATTGTTGCAGTTCCTCCAAGAGAAAGCCCTAATGAAGTGCTTATTTCAAACTACAGCTGGAGTGAACTTGAAGAAGGATCCACTCTTGGAACAAGCAGCTTAAGAAGAGAAGCATTCTGCAAGCTCCATGACAAGGACTTTGAATTGAAACCTATAAGAGGAAATGTTGAAACAAGAATCAAAAAGGTTATGGATGGAGAAGTGGATGCAACAATCATGGCAGAAGCTGGATTGAACAGATTAGGCCTTCAAAAATACATCAAAACCAAGTTCCCAACAGATTATATAATGCCTGCAGCAGGCCAAGGCGCTTTAGCAGTGATAACCAGAAAAGACAGTGAATTTAAAGAGACAATAGCTAAACTAAACCATTACTTCTCATTCCAGGAAGTGCTTGCTGAAAAGACTATCCTCGAAGAGATAGGCGTAGGTTGCCAATGGCCAATTGGAGCAATAGCTGGAATAAAAGACAACAAGCTAGAGCTTAATTCCATATTGCTTGACAAGAATGGAGAGATTCTATACCAAGAAACAATTAGAGGAAGCATAAGGGAAGCTCGAGAAATGGGAAGGAAAATAGGCAAAAATATGCTTGAATTCCTTTAAAATAGCTAAAATGCTTTATATTGCATTGAAAAAAATTTAATTTTTTTAAGATTTTTAAAGAGATAATTGCATTTCATGAAAAAACTTGAATTTTCATGAAATCAAAAATTTATCAAAATTCAAAAAATGGTTAATAATTCTTAAAAATCAATTTATCCTATTTTTTACATTATTTTAAGAAAATTGGCCATTTAATCGTTTTTATTTTAGATATTAGCCCATATAATAGCGATTATCATAATTATTAAGAAAAAAATTATATAAAAAAATATAAAATTTTAATAATATTTATAAGTTATAAAACACAAAAATATAGTTGAATAATTGGAGGAATATCTTTGAGAACTATAAATGTTGGAGTTATAGGTGTAGGTGCAATGGGATATAACCATGCACGTGTATATTCGAAATTGGAAAATGCCAATCTCGTGGCAGTGGCTGATGTAGTAAAGCCAACCTTAGACAAAGTTGTAAAAAAATACAAGACAAAAGGTTACTCTGAAATTGAAGACTTATTGAAAGACCCTGAAATTGAAGCAGTAAGTGTTTGTGTACCAACAACTTTCCACCACGAAGTTGTTATGGAAGCTATAAAGCATGGAAAACACGTTTTAGTTGAAAAGCCAATTGCTTTTACTGCTGAAGAAGCTGAAGAAATGATTAAAGCTGCAAAAGAAGCGGGCGTAAAACTTGCAACTGGTCATGTTGAAAGATTCAATCCTGCAGTGCAAAAAGCTAAGGAACTCATTGAAAATGAAGTTATCGGTGACTTGGTAACAATTTCAGCTAAAAGGGTAGGTCCTTTCCCACCAAGAATCAAGGATGTGGGAGTAGCTATTGACCTTGCAATTCACGATTTAGATGTAATGAACTTCTTGATTGAAGCACCTGTAAAACAGGTTTACGCTACAATGAGCAGTATTTTAGACCAATCTGACTTTGAAGACCATGCAGAAATCATGATCAGCTTTGATGAAGACATTACAGGTATTTTAGAAGTAAACTGGTTAACTCCATACAAACGTAGACAAATTGAAATTACCGGTACTGATGGAATAATTACCATTGACTACATAGACCAAAGCATTGAAGTTTATGGTAAATTTGCACAAGATATTCAAATCAAGCCAGTAGAACCATTAAGTGAAGAATTGAATTCATTCCTATGTAAAATTGAAGCGGATGAAGAACCTGAAATTACTGGGGAAGATGGGCTTAAAGCCCTTAAGATGGTTCTTGCAGCAAACAAGTCATCTAAAGAACACAGTCCAATCAATTTTAGATAAATTATTCC
>JAEEWY010000146.1 GCA_016291275.1 Methanobrevibacter sp.
AAAGCTCCGTTTGCATGCCTTGTCAAGGGATCCGTCTGCAAGTGAAACCTTACAGCCCAATGCACCGACATCAGCATTTGTGCCTTTAGTCATATAATCCATACATTTGTCGATTGTAGCCTCTTTAATAAGTGTATCTGAATTTAAAAGAAGGACATATTCCCCCTCAGATTGCTCAATAGCTAAATTGTTAGCCTTTGCAAACCCATCATTGCTGGAGTTGGCTATAACCTTAATTGTTCCTCTTGAAATCTCATCCTTGAAGTAGTCCTCCAATTTTTCCAAGCTGTCATCGGTTGACTTATTGTCTACAAGGAAGATTTCATATGTATAATGAGTAGGCTCAGCCAAACATGAATCAATGGTCTCCTTTGTTAATTTGAATGTATTGTAATTAACAATGATAATTGATAAATCTAAATTTCTCATTTTCACACCGAATAAAGCAGTTATTTCCTTAAGTAATTAAAAGTATTTTTTATGAGTTTCCATTCTATCTTAAAGTAATTTTTCCAGTTTTTTCTTAAGAATGGGGTCTTTGTTAATTTTTTCCTATTTCCTAATCCTTCCTTGACTCCATCCAAGTAAATGGAACCGTATCCTTTCCTTACAAAGAAAAGGTATTTTATTGAAAATCCAAGGAATAAAAATATGAAATTGATGATTTTCTGTAAAATTGGGAAGTTCTTGTAAATCAGGAACACATTGTTACGGGCTGCCAATTTGATCTTGAATTCATTGTATCTGCTGCCGCTTGTACCGCTTCCATAATGGTAAACAATTGAATTTGGGCAGAAATAATTCTTATATCCATAAATTTGGGACCTATAAGCCAAGTCTATATCCTCAACATAAGCAAAGAAATTATCATCAAAAAGCCCGATTTCCTCAAGGACTGATTTTCTATACAATGCAGCACCTGCACAAGATGAGAATATTTCCTTCTTCTCATTGTATCTTTCTACAGGCTGGCCATCACCAATCTTCTTTGTCCATGCAAGGATAGTGTACTCATCACCGGCATCATCCATCAGCCTTCTGTTGTAGTGCTGAATCATCTTAGACTGGATTGAAAATGGGTTTTCACCTAAATCGATTGACTCATCCATGGCTTTGATGATCTCTTCCAAAGCGTTCCATTCCAATTCAACATCATTGTTTACTGAATATATGTACTCACACTTTGCCGCTTTTATTCCCTGATTGACTGCAGGGGCAAAGCCTAAGTTCTCCTCATTTTTTATAAGAACTATGTCTATTGGATAGTTTGAGCTATTCATAAACTCTTCAATGAATTCTATGCTTCCATCAGTAGATGCATTGTCAATTAGAATGATCTCTTCAATGAATCTGCTTTGAATCAATAATGTTTCAAAGTAGTTATTCAAGAACTTCAATCCATTGTAATTTGGTGTAACTACTGATACTTTCATAAAATCACTTTAGAGCAAAAATTTCAAATTTTATTTTATTTTTTGATTATTTTTTGATAATTTTTTAATTTTTTATTTTAATTTTTTAATATTTATAAGCATAAAATATTATTTTTTAGAATACATTTTCTCATAATATTCCTGGTATTCACCGGATTTTACCTTTTCCATCCAATCTTGATTGTCCAAATACCAGTTGATTGTTTCTATGATTCCTGTTTCAAAGGTGTATTTAGGTTTCCAACCTAATTCCTCTGTAATTTTAGTTGAATCGATTGCATAGCGTCTGTCATGACCTAATCTGTCTTTTACAAACTTAATCAATGATTCGCTCTTTCCAAGTTCCTTCAAAATTAGCTTAACGATTTCAATGTTTTCCTTTTCATTATGGCCACCGATATTGTAGACCTCACCTAATTTTCCCTTATGGAGAACAAGGTCAATAGCTGTGCAGTGGTCATAGACATGCAACCAATCCCTGATGTTCTTTCCATCACCGTAAACAGGCAATTCCTTATCCTCTAAAGCATTTGAAATCATTAAAGGAATAAGCTTTTCAGGGAATTGATAAGGGCCGTAATTGTTTGAGCATCTTGTGATGTTGATCGGCAAACCAAAAGTTTCTCCATAGGCTCTAACCATTAGGTCTGCTCCTGCCTTTGAAGCGGAATATGGGCTATTTGCCTGAAGTGGGGTTTCTTCTGTGAAATATCCCTCTTTGCCAAGGCTTCCATAGACCTCATCTGTAGAAACCTGCAAATACTTCTTAATTCCATGCTTTTTAGCTGCATCAAGCAATACTTGAGTTCCAATTATATTGGTTTTTATGAATATTTGAGGATCTTCAATGCTGCGGTCTACATGACTTTCAGCAGCAAAATGGACTATGTAATCAACATCCTTAACAATGGAATCAACCAGTTCTGCATCTTGAATGTCCCCTTTTACAAAGGAATAGTTAGGATTGTCTTCAATATCCTCTAAATTCTCAAGATTTCCACAGTATGTAAGGGCATCTAAATTTATAATCTCATAATCAGGATACTTTTCAAGCATATACTTTACAAAATTGCTTCCTATAAATCCTGCTCCGCCTGTTATTAAAACTTTAGTCATATAAATCACTGAATGAATAATTGAATAAATGAATAATTGAATAAAATAATAATTGATAATAAAACGTTGAATATTAAATAAATAATTAAATTAAAAGTCTGTTTCAGTTTCCTTCATTGGTTTCCATAACTTATCCTTATCAGATAAAAGGATGTTTTCCTCTCCAATTCCTTCCAATGGCCAGTCAATAGCTATGTCAGGATCATTCCAAATGATTCCTCCTTCATCTTCACCATTATAGAAATCGGTGCATTTGTAAACGAATTCTGCCTCATCAGATAAGACCAAGAATCCATGAGCAAATCCTTTCGGTACAAAAAGCTGTTTCTTATTCTCTTCAGAAAGAATCTCTCCAACCCATTTTCCATAGGTATCTGACTTTTTCCTAAGGTCAACAGCCACATCAAAAACCTCACCTCTTATTACACGAACCAATTTGCCTTGAGGTTGAGTGTATTGAAAATGAAGCCCTCTTAAAACTCCTTTTGATGATTTGGATTGATTGTCCTGGACAAAGGTCAAGTCTATTCCTTCCTCCTTGAAATCGTTTTCATTATAGGTTTCCATAAAGTATCCTCTCTCATCACCAAAAACTGTTGGCTCAACAGTGAAGACCCCTTCAATTTCACTTTTTGTAATCTTGAATTTACCCATTTATTACACTCCTAGAGTTTTCTATCAGCTAATTCCATTAGATATTGGCCATATTCTGTCTTTTCAAGAGGCTTTGCCAATCTCAATAAGTCTTCCTTGGTAATATAACCTTTTAAATAAGCTATCTCCTCTAAACAAGCAATATACAAACTTTGTCT